>CBIHPL010000428.1:0-3706 GCA_966212005.1 uncultured Asticcacaulis sp. | reverse complement strand
ATTCAGGGCGGTGCGCAGGGTTTGCAGCGCCGGCAGCAGACGGTGGACGATCTCTTCGGCGCAAGCAACGTGCATGGCCGTCGGATAGGTGTCGTTCGACGATTGCGACATGTTGACGTGGTCGTTCGGGTGGACCGGCTTCTTCGAGCCCATCTCGCCGCCCAGGATTTCGATGGCGCGGTTCGAGATGACCTCGTTGGCGTTCATGTTCGACTGGGTGCCCGAACCGGTCTGCCAGACGACCAGCGGGAAATGGTCGTCCAGCTTGCCTTCGATGACTTCATTGGCGGCCTGGATAATGGCGGCGCCAATCTTGGTATCGAGCTTGCCCAGTGCCATATTGGTTTCGGCGGCGGCGCGCTTGACGATGCCCAGTGCGCGCACGATCGGCAGCGGTTGCTTTTCCCAGCCGATCTTGAAATTGCCGAGGCTGCGCTGTGCCTGAGCGCCCCAGTAGCGGTCGGAAACGACCTCAATCGGGCCAAAGGTATCGGTTTCGCTGCGCGTCTTGGACATGGGTTTCGTCTCCTGGGTCGTCGGGGGAGTGGATGGCGGCTCGTTGCCGGACGGCCCGGCCTGGATGACCTCAGCCGTCTCAAATTTGGCCCCGGTTTGCGGACGGTTTTTGCCCTTGGACTTTTTGCCCCAGCCGAACATGCGTCACTCCTTGGAAATTGCGCGTTTGTCCTAAAACCCCGCCCGGCAAAGTGCAACGGAAAAGACGGTTCCTGCCAGTTCAGGCAATAAACCCGCCCGTCTGGCGCGCCCAAAGCCGCGCATAAAGCCCACCGGCATTAACCAGTTCGGCATGGCTGCCGGTTTCGATGATCCGCCCGGCCTCCATGACTACCAGCCGGTCCATGCGCGCGATTGTCGACAGGCGGTGCGCAATCGCAATCACCGTCTTGCCCGTCATCAGCTCCAGCAGGCTGTCCTGGATCGCCGCCTCGACCTCGGAATCGAGCGCCGATGTCGCTTCATCCAGTACCAGGATCGGCGCGTTTTTCAGCAGCACGCGCGCAATGGCGATCCGCTGGCGCTGGCCGCCGGACAGCTTGACGCCGCGCTCTCCCACATGGGCGTCCAGTCCGCCCCGTCCCTTATTGTCCCTCAATCCCGGAATAAAGTCCCAGGCATGGGCGCGGCGCGCGGCTTCGATGATCGCCTCATCCGAAGCGTCGGGCCGGCCATAGGCGATATTGTCGCGGATCGAGCGATGCAGCAGCGAGGTGTCCTGGGTCACCATGCCGATATGGGCGCGCAGGGACTCCTGTGTCACCCGCGCGATGTCCTGCCCATCAATCAGGATGCGGCCGGACGTCAGGTCGTGCAGGCGCAGGAAGACGTTGACCAGGGTCGACTTGCCCGCGCCGGAGGGCCCGACCAGACCGATCTTCTCACCCGGCGCGATCGTCAGGTCGATGCCGTCGAGCGCCGCCTGCCCCGCTTCGCCATACGAGAAGCGCACCGCGTCGAAGCGGACCTCGCCTTGCCGGATGGACAGCGCACCGGCATCGACGGAATCAGTGACCTTATGCGGCTGGGAAATGGTTTCTATGCCGTTCTGGATCGTGCCGATATTTTCGAACAGGTTGGTCACCTGGAACATGATCCACCCCGACATGTTGAGGATGCGCTGGGTCAGGGCGCCGACAAGCGCAATGGCGCCGACGCTGATGGCACCCTGGCTCCACAGCCAGATCGCCAGCACGGCGGTCGAAACCAGCAGCGCGATGTTCAGCCAGTTGACCATGATGTCGAGCCGCGTGATCAGACGCTGCTGCACCTGCCACTTGGCCGTGTTGAACTCAAGGGCGTCACGGACATAGGCGTCCTCACGTGACGGCTCGGCGAACAGCTTCACGGTCTGGATATTGGTATAGCTGTCGACCAGCCGGCCAACCAGGGCCGAGCGCGCTTCCGAACCTTCCTCTGACGCCTTGGACAGAAAGGGCACGAACCGCCAGCAGATCAGTCCGTAGCCGGCGCACCAGATGACCAGCGGCACGACCAGGCGCATGTCGGCTTCGAAGAACATGACGAAGGCGCCGGTGAAATAAACGACGACATATAGAAAGGTATCGCTGAGAGTCACCAGCGTGTTGCGCACGGACGACGCCGTATCCGCCACCTTTGACGCGACGCGGCCGGCAAAGTCGTTGGCGAAGAAGGTCATCGACTGACGCACAATATGGCGGTGCGACTGCCAGCGGATGAGCGCGGGGAAGTTGCTGGTCAGGCCCTGTTGCAGGATGAGGGACTGGACCAGGACCAGCAGCGGCCAGGCGACCGCAACCGTCAGCAACATGGTCACGAAGGTCCGGCCATGTTGCGCCCATAAATTCCCGGGCTTCGCGGTCGTCAGGATATCGATGATTTCAGCGATAAAGCGGAAGACCATGATTTCCGCGCACGTCGCGAGAAAGCCGACGAGGATTACCGCCGCGAACACTGGCCAGACCTGGCGCAGATAAGTCCAGACATAGGCGAACAGCCCGGTCGGCGGTGTGACGTCGGCGTGCGGACGAAACGGATCGATCAACCGTTCAAAGGGGCGGAAAAGCCAGGTCAGCATGGAAACCTCTATATCCCCTTGTTCCATCCAGGGGAGAGGAACAAAAAAAAGCGGGCCTGTCAGGCCCGCTTTCAATGCGTTACCCGCAGGGTATGACGTTATTTTGCGCCGAACAGGCGTGCCCAGAAGCCAGGCTTCTTCTTCGTGGCTTCCTTGGCCTTGCCGGTGACTTCATGCGCCTTGTCGGCGATGTCGCTGGTGATGTTGTCGGCCTTTTCGGCAGCTTCGGCGATAACCGGCTTGGCGGCCTCGACCGCTTCATCGATCTTGGCCTTGGCCGTGTCAAGCGCGGCTTCGGCCTTTTCGCCCAGGTCCTTCAGCGCCGGCTCGGCCGCCGTCTTCAGTTCCTCGATCTTGGCAGCCGCCATATCCTTGGCCTCGTCCAGCTTGACCTTTGCGTCGGCGAGCGAGTCCTTGGCTTTCTCGACCGCGGCCTCGACCTTCGCCGCGGTCTTGGTCGCTGGCTTCTTGACGGCAGCGGGCTTGGCCGCTGCCGTTTTGGGTGCCGGCGCCTTCGCAGTCGCGGTTTTGGCGGCGGGTTTCGCGGCGGCTTTTGGGGCGGGCGCCTTGGCCGGCGCGGCCTTGGCGGCCGGAGCCTTCTTCACTGCCTTGGGGGCCTCGGCGACAACAGCCGCCTTGACGTCGTTGACCAGGGTTTTCGCCGCGGCCTTTTTCGGGGCCGCCGCCTTTTTGACCGGAGCCGCAGCTTCGGTCTTGGCCGCCGGCGCCTTGCGCGCGATCGTCTTCTTCACGCCGGCATCCGCCGCAATGTCGTCAGCCCCGGTTTTTTTGTCGCCGGAATTCGTTTTTGTGGTAGCTCTCGCCATCGTCCGTCCTTAAGTGCCCTGGCACGCGCCCGAATCGTTATCTGAAAACGGAAAGCTAACGTAGTCCGGGGCTTGAATCAATGTTACCGCAAAGCAGCATGACCTATAATCCTCAACAAATCGTCGCCCGTGGCCCACGCGCCATATCTGAAGCCGCCGCGGAAGCGATCGATGCGGATGCCGTACTGGAAGGGGCGACCTATTCCATCCTCGAAGAAGACGAGGACAAGGACGTGTGGCGCATTGACGCCTTCCCTACGACCGAGGAGGAGGACGAGCGCCTGCAGGAAATCCTGAGCGGTTT
>CBIHPL010000427.1:0-3711 GCA_966212005.1 uncultured Asticcacaulis sp. | reverse complement strand
CTGCGCGGCGTTGACGTACGTCGCGGTGTCTTCCGGGCCCCGGTTGGCGACCGCGCCGTTGTCCCCCGCCCCCGTGGCGACGTTGACGCCGACCCGGTCGGACGGACGGGCAATCATGCCCAGGCCATCCGGATAGACGGTTGACGCCTTGGCCGGATCGAAGTCGCCCCTGGCCGTCTGGATGTCGCCCTTTTTCTGCCAGACGCACAGCATCTGAGCGACCTTTTCCTCCAGCGTCATGCGCTTCAGCAGGTCGTCGACACGGGCATCGACCGGGGCCGAAGCATCCTTGTAAAGCGGCTTTTCCGCCGCGGCCTTCTTTGATGCTGCTCCGGCAGCCGTAGCGGCGCCGATGGTCATTGCAAAAGCGCTGACGCCCGCGGCAAAAGCGCGGCGCGATGGATTGAACGGTGCGGTCATAATGCCTCCCCTGATTGATTATTTCGGTGACCCTCGCACGGGATCTTGCCGGGGTGTAAAACAGAATTACGTGATATTGGTCTGACGTCTATTCCCGGTATGTTGACGGCAGCCCGCTATGATGCAACTGTTAGCGCTAACAGAAAAAAACGCAACAGGGAAATACCGATGATTCAAGCCCCTCACTCCTTCACCCGTCGCACTACCCTGGGCCTGCTTGGCGCCGCCGCCTTCGTCGCGCCCTCGATGGGTCAGGCCCGTGCGGCCGACGGCTCGCTGGGTGCGCTCGCCAGGGCAAAAGGCATCCGATTCGGGACGGCTGTGGGTTTCGGCGCGCTGAACGACCCCAAGGTGCAGGAACTGATCGCACGCGAATGCGATATCATGGTCCCGGAAAACGAACTGAAGATGTACGTCACGCATAACAGGAATGCGACGGACTACAATTTCGCGCCGGCGGATCGCATCCACGACTTCGCCAAGTCGCACGACATAGCCATGCGCGGCCACACCATCTTCTGGGCGCGTGACGAATATACGCCGCAGTGGCTCAAGTCCTACGATTTCGGCCCCAATCCAAAGGCCGCCGCGGAAAAGATGCTGCGCGAATATGTGGCGAAAGTTGCCGGCCATTATGGCGATGCGCTGCTGTCCTGGGACGTCGTCAACGAGACTGTCGATCCGGAAACGGGCGAGGTGCGCAGCAATGTCTTCTCGCGCATCCTGGGGATGGACGCCTTGCGCATCGCCTTCGAAGTGGCGCGCGAGCGCCTGCCCAGGACACAGCTCGTCTACAACGACTATATGGGCTGGGAAAAGGGCGGCGAAAAGCACCGCCAGGGCGTGCTCAAGCTCATGCGCTGGTTCCACGACAACAATATCCACGTCGATGCGCTGGGCGTGCAGGGGCATATCGGCACCGATCACGACCTGACGCTGGGCCAGTCGGCCGAATGGCGGGCCTTCCTGGATAGCGTAACCGGTTTGGGCTACGACCTGCTGATCACCGAATTCGACGTTAACGACCGCTACCTGCCGGCCGATATCGCGACACGCGATGCCATGGCAGCGAAGGTGGCGCGCGAATATCTCGACACGACCCTCAGCTACAAGCAGGTCAAGGACGTCCTGATCTGGACGATTACCGACAAGTATTCCTGGCTGCAGGGCTTCTCGCCGCGCGCCGACAAACTGCCGTTGCGTCCCACGCCTTTCGATGCCGAAGGTAAGCCCAAGCCGATTTATGACGCCATCGCGGCAGCTTTCAAAGCCGCTTCGCCGAGGTAACCGACCATGAAATATGCCCTTGCCGCCGCTGGCCTGCTTATGGCCTCCCCCGCCCTCGCCGCCCCCGCTGGACAGGCGGTATTCAGCGACATCCGCTATGATAGCCAAAGCCGCGTCGACAGCGAGGCCTTCGATGCGGCGAAGTCGTACGAGAACCCGATCCTCCCCGGCTACTACCCCGACCCGTCGATCGAGCGCGTCGGCAACGACTACTACATGGTCAATTCGACCTTCGCCTACTATCCCGGAATCCCCGTCTGGCATTCGACCGACCTGGTCAACTGGACGCAGATCGGCAACGCCATAGACCGGCCAGGGCAGCTCGACTTTTCAGGATTGGCGACGTCGCGCGGCGTCTTCGCGCCGGCCATCAGCCACCATGACGGCACCTTCTACATCGTCAACACCTGCGTCGACTGCAAGGGCCAGTTCGTCATCACCGCCAAGGACCCCAAGGGTCCCTGGTCCGATCCCACCTGGCTGCCGTTCGGCGGCATCGACCCGGCGATCGTCTGGGACGACGACGGCAAGGCCTATATCGCCTGGAACGACAGCCCCGAGGGCGAGCCCCTTTACCAGGGCCATCGCGCCATCTGGCTTCAACAGTTCGATCCAAAGACCCTGACCATGACCGGGGAAAAAAAGCTGGTCGTCAATGGCGGCGTCGATATCTCGAAAAAGCCGGTATGGATCGAAGGTCCGCACGTCTACAAGGTCGACGGCTGGTATTACCTGATGGCGGCCGAAGGCGGCACCGAATTGAACCATTCCCAGGTTATCTTCCGCTCCAGGTCCGTCTGGGGACCTTATGAGCCCTGGCAAGACAACCCCATCCTGACGCAACGCGACCTCGATCCGAACCGGCCTTCACCAGTCACGTCGTCCGGCCACGCCGACCTGGTGCAAACGCCGTCCGGCGACTGGTACTCGGTCTTCCTGGCGGCACAACCCTATCAGGGCGACCTCTACAACACCGGGCGCCAGACCTTCCTCCTGCCAGTCAAATGGGTAGCCGGCGGCGACGCCAAATGGCCCGTCATTCTCGATCACGGCAAAGCCATTCCGACCGTTGTGGACCTGCCGAAAGGCGCCGCGGAAGGGCATCGCAACTCGGTCAGCACCACCGGCTATAACCCCCTCACCTGGTTGCAGGTCCGGACGCCCAGGACGGCGTTTGTGACCAGCGGCGGTGGCGGCAAGACAGTGACGCTGAAGGCGCTTCCCGAAGCGTTCGGCGACGTGAAATCGGCGCCGGCCTTTACCGGTCACCGCCAGCAGCACATGGATGCCGTATTCTCGGCAAAAGTCGATTTCAAGCCAGTCAGGGAGGGCGACCGCGCGGGTATCCTGGCCCTGCAGAATGACGAATATTACGTTTTCTTCGGTTACGCGTTGCGCGACGGAAAGGAAGTGCTGGAAGTGACGCGTCGCGCGGGCAAGGACCAGTCCCGCGACGGCGTACAGGTCGCCTCCATTCCGTCCCCCGGCGCCAACATGGACCTGACGGTCAGGGTGACGGGCGGCAAGGCAAGTTTCAGCTACGGTAACGGGCTAACTGTCGCGAAGGATGTCGATGTGACCAATTTGTCAACGCGCACCGCTGGCGGTTTTGTCGGCGCGGTGATCGGCCTCTATGCCTATGGCCAAAATCCGTAACCGGGTGTAGCTTTCCCCTTCAACGAAAAAAGTTTGCGTAAAAACCTGGAGGGAAACATGAAGATATTCAGTGCCATGGCGGCTGCCGCCATGCTGATTCTGGCACCCGCGGCGGCGCGCGCCGATGACGATATCGCCAAGCACCTGGTCAGCAACCCGAACGTCGGATCCTACCAGATTTACGGCACGGGCCAGACGAACAAGAAGGTCAGGGACGCCTCCGTTCAGGGCGGCCAGGCCATTGAAGTCAAGGCGACCGGTGCCGGCAATCCGTGGGACGGCGCGGCCCAGGTCGAGATCAACCAGAAGATCACCAAGGGCGACAAGCTTGTCTGCGCGATCTGGCTC
>CBIHPL010000426.1:0-3730 GCA_966212005.1 uncultured Asticcacaulis sp. | reverse complement strand
GGTGGATTCCAGTTTGAAGTGCGACTTGTCTTAGTTTTCAATGCCCTACGGGCATCAAGGGACAAGTGCTATGGGAGCCTGCTACTCACACATTGACTTCATGGAGCGCGTAAAGCTTTTCGATCTGGCGAAAGCCGGGATTTTATCGATCGACGAGATCGCACGCATGCTGGGACGACACCGCTCGACGATCTACCGCGAAATCAGCCGAAACTACCACAATGACGTCTACGCCGAATTTCGTGGCTGGTTTCCGTCAACCGCAGATATGAAAGCGCGTAGACGTCGGCGCCGGACTGCCAGGTTGATCCGACACAAGGCTTTGCGGGATTACGTGCTGAGCCGTCTCAGGCTTGGCTGGTCCCCTGAGCAGATTGCCGGGCGGCTGAAACTGGAGATGCCGTCGTTTCCCATAATCTGCTGCGAGGCCATCTATCAGTTCATCTACTCCCGCTTCGGCCAGAAGCTGGGACTTTACAAGGCCCTGTATCGCCATCGGAAGCGCCGTCGCAAACGTGGCGGCCGCAAGCCACGCGGCTCGCATATCCCATTGTATTGTAACATAAATCAGAGACCTGAAGATATCGCCAACCGCGAAACCTTCGGTCATTGGGAGGGTGACTTGATCATCTTCAAGCGCGAGCACGGCAAACGAAACCTCACCAGCTTGGTAGAGCGCAAAACCCGCTTCCAGGTCCTCCTTGGCAACGCAGACCGAAAGTCGGCCGATGTCATGACCAAGATCATCGAGCGCCTCGGCCCCCTTCCCGCCCATGGCCGGCAGACCGTGACATTCGACCGTGGCACTGAATTCATGGCCTGGCGGATGCTGCATCAGAATACAGGAATCAAAAGCTACTTCTGCGACACAGCCTCGCCCTGGCAGAAAGGGGCTGTCGAAAATAGCAATGGCCGCGTGCGCCGACGTCTGCCGCTGGAAACGAATCTGGCTCGGCTATCGGGCGCCGACCTTCAGGCGATAACCGATGCCATGAATGCCACGCCGCGCAAATGCCTAGGCTTCCAAACGCCCAAGGAGGCCTTTGACGGGCATTTGAGACAGCTCAACTGAAATGGTATCATCACCCGGACAATGTCGCACTTCAGATAGAACTCACCCGCCCATATGAGAATGTCACCCCTAAACCAGTTAGAGATGGCACCCTTCCGCATTTTCGCGGGAGGCCCTCCTAGTGACGTTGCATATCGTGATCGATACGGCCCTGGCGATTTGCGCAAAATTACAATCTCAGAGGCCGCCCTCTCGATAATTTAGCTCCTGTTGAACACACACGGAGCTACGAAAATGAACCGCCGCGACTTTGCAAAGACGCTCTTCGCCGCCGGCCTTCTTGGTAGCGCCAATTCTTCCCGCACCGTTACACAGGAGCTCATTGCCATGACCACCCCGACACCTTTTAAAATCGCATTTTCTGACGACCAGCTCGCCGATCTTAAAATGCGTCTGCAGCGTACGCGCTGGCCGGATGAACCCGCCGACGCAGGATGGATGACGGGCACGAATCTGGACTATATGAAGCGGCTGACCGACTATTGGCTCAATGACTATGATTGGCGGAAAGCCGAAGCGAGCCTGAACGCCCTGCCGAACTACAAGGTGGCAATCGAAGGCATCGACCTGCATTTCGTCCATAAACCTTCGGCAAAGAAGAACGCGCCGGCAATTCTCCTGATCCACGGGTGGCCGGACAGCTTTTACCGGTATCATAAGGTCGTGGATGCGCTGGCGCAGGACGTTCACGTTGTCGTCCCGTCCATTCCCGGCTTTGGCTTCTCCGGAAAGACAGCCCTTCCCTCGGACAAGGTAGCTGACATTTTCGCCCGTCTCATGACTGATGTTCTGGGATACGACCGCTTCATCGCGGCGGGGGGCGATCTGGGCTCTGTCATTGCCATGTCTTTGTCGCAGCGCCACCCGGACAAGCTGATCGGGTATCACGTGACAGATGTCGGCTATCCGGACCATACCACGGACTTCAGCGTTCTGAGCGGACCGGAACAAGGCTATGCCGGTGCGATCCAGCAATGGTTTTTCGCACACGGAGCATTTAACCTCGTCCAGGCCACGAAGCCGCAAAGCCTCGCCTTCGCCATGCATGACTCGCCGGTTGGACTGGCGGCATGGATCATGAGTTTCATGGCCGGCATGGGGTTGGGCGACGAAGCTGATGCGACATTTGGTCGAGACGCGCTTTTGACCAACATCATGATATACTGGTTGACGGAAACGGCCGGCTCATCCTTCCGCAATTATAATCAGAATGCCATGCAGCCACCGACGATCAGGGGGCAAGACACCAAGGTTCCGGTCGCAGTAGCAACGGAAGCGCCGATCCCGGGAGGTGTGCGCCTGCCCCGCGAATGGGCGGATCGTCAGACCGGCGGAAACGTGGTCCAGTTTCACGATATGACAAAGGCCGGCCATTTCGCGGCTTGGGAAGACCCGACTTTTTACGTCAATGACGTCAAGACCTTTGCAAGGCTCATCACGAAATAGCCGGATGACAGGACCTGACGCCGGAGCGCTTATGTCGCCGGCGTCAGATCTTGTGAACGGCTTCGAGATTTGATGGCAAAGCGCCCATTATCTTCTTTATCGATTTAATCATGTGCGGCTGGTCCGCATAGCCGAGATCGACGGCCACCGCAGCGGCGTTTTCACCGTCTTTCAGACGCCGCACAGCGTCCTGGGCTCTCCGGATCAGCTGAAAGTCTTTTTGCGTAATACCCGTGGTGTTCTTGAAATGCAGCTGCACCGAGCGCCGGGAGGCCGCCCTGGGCTTTGCGGTGAACGCCTTCGCCACTATGTCATCAGACAGGAGAAGCCCGGCACCGATCATCTCGTCGACAAGACTTTCGGCATTCTGAAAAGTCGGCAGCGGCAATGCGATGCCATCCAGTAAAAATTGATCACTCCTCACCTCCAGCGGACGAATTGCTGCGCCGGTTCGTACCTCCCTGTCACCTGCCAGATAAACATGGGCGGCGAAGGAAATGACGACCGAGGACTCACCTTCAAGGTACGGCACCTCGACCGGCTCGGTTGCCTGGCCGCTCAGAAATACGAAGGATTTCCCGTCCGGCGCCACGCTGCGGATCAAATCCCAGGACCCGTCGGGCGTGGCCTTGTAGACCCCTTCGCTCAGGCACACCGTCTGCCAGACAGTGTCGACCCAGGGATGTGGCGATGGCCGGTGCGTGTGCTTCTGAACCATGACCGTGTGCTCCGATGGAAAAGTTGCGCCGTCTTCGCCTCGCCGCACGGACAAATGGCATTGGCAAATCAGCCGCGTCGTCGTAATTCTAGGTGGGGCTGCTGATTTGACAACCGTCTTTGACAATTGTCCGGTGCTGACCGGACAAGGGGGAAACTTGACCACACCGTCTCCGGCGCCAGCCCAACCCGCGCAACGCCAGGTGAAGCTGGGGCAGATGCTGGCCTTTATCGGTCCTTGCGTGCCGTTCGCAGCACTCGGCCTACCGCTCGTCGCCATCCTGCCCGAATATTACGGCACCCAGTTACAGCTCGGCAGCATTGTCGGTTTGATCTTTTTCATCGTCCGCTGTTTCGACATCCTGATCGATCCGCTGCTCGGCTACTGGATGGATCGGACACGCAGCAAGCTTGGCCGCTTCAAGCTGTGGATGCTGTTGTGCCTGCCTGTCCTGTTCATCAGCACGGGATTCATCTTCCTGGCGCAAAAGGGCG
>CBIHPL010000425.1:0-3751 GCA_966212005.1 uncultured Asticcacaulis sp. | reverse complement strand
AGATCGCCACGTCGGGATGACGCTCATATTCCCCGCCGAACCAGGCGGCCGCGATCGTGCCTTGGGTTGTTTCGACAATGGTCGAGGCGTGCGCTTCGGGGTAAGGCGCGGTGTCGTAAATATTTTCCAGGCGCAGGACGGGATTGGCCTGTGCTGCGGCCGGCGCGATCAGCGACAGGGCGAAGACGGCAGCGGCAAACAATCTGAGCATGGGCGCACCTCACATGTTGGATGCTATCGGTAGCATGCAGGGCGCGAATGCAAACCCAAAAAACAAAAATGGCCCGGGATGGACCGGGCCATTTCGTTTGTTGTTCCGGACCTCAGTGGGCCGTTGCCGCATCCGAGTCGTCGGTGGCGGTCGTCGTGGTCGCCGCCGTAATGATCGGCTCGATCCATTCGATCGGCGTCAAAGGCTTTACCAGGGCATGACGCAGAACCTCATCGGCCTGGCTGACCGGTATGATCTCCAGGCCAGACTTGACGTTGGCCGGGATGTCTACCAGGTCCTTTTCGTTCTCCTTCGGGATCAGCACGGTCTTGATGCCGGAGCGCAGGGCCGCCAGCAGCTTTTCCTTGAGGCCGCCGATCGGCAGGACGCGGCCGCGCAGGGTGATTTCACCCGTCATGGCCAGGTCCTTGCGTACCGGAATGCCGGTCAGGACGGACACCATGGCGGTGACCATGGCGATACCGGCGGACGGACCGTCCTTGGGCGTGGCGCCTTCGGGGACGTGAACGTGGACGTCGGTCTTGTCGAACACCGGCGGCAGGATGCCGAACTTGGGCGCCAGGGCCTTGACGTAGGAGTTGGCCGCCGAGACGCTCTCCTTCATCACTTCCTTCAGGTTGCCCGTGACCTTCATATTGCCCTTGCCTGGCATCTTGATGGCTTCGATGGTGAGGATGTCACCGCCGAACTCTGTCCAGGCCAGACCCGTGACGATACCGACCTGATCGGTCTCGTCCGTAGCGCCATAGTGGTACTTCTTGACGCCGGCGTATTTGGCCAGGCGTTCTTCGTCGACCGTGATCGCCTTGACGTTTTCACGCGCCAGATCGCGGATCGTCTTGCGCGCCAGGTTGCCCAGTTCACGCTCCAGCGACCGCACGCCGGCTTCGCGGGTGTAGTAGCGGATGACGTCGCGGATCGTCGCTTCCGGCACGATAAATTCTTCGGCCGTCAGACCGTGGTCCTTCATCAGGGTCGGCAGGACGTGACGCTTGGCGATCTCGACCTTTTCATCTTCGGTGTAACCCGGGATGCGGATGATCTCCATGCGGTCCAGCAGCGGCTGGGGCATGTTGAGGCTGTTGGCCGTGGTGACGAACATGATCTTCGACAGGTCGTAGTCGACCTCAAGATAGTGGTCGGCAAAGGTCGAGTTCTGCGCGGGGTCCAGCACTTCGAGCAATGCCGAAGCCGGATCGCCGCGCCAGTCGGCGCCCATCTTGTCGATTTCGTCGAGCAGGAAGAAGGCGTTGGTGGACTTTACCTTCTTCATGTTCTGGATGATCTTGCCCGGCATAGAGCCGATATAGGTCCGGCGGTGACCGCGGATTTCCGATTCATCGCGCACGCCGCCCAGCGAAATGCGAATGAATTCACGGCCCGTGGCCTTGGCGATCGACTTACCCAGCGACGTTTTACCAACGCCCGGAGGACCGACGAGGCACAGGATCGGGCCTTTCAGCGTACCCATGCGTGCCTGGACGGCCAGGTGCTCGAGGATGCGCTCCTTGACCTTTTCCAGGCCATAATGGTCGGCCTCTAAGATGTCCTCGGCCTTCTTGAGGTCGATGGCCTTGGGCTTCACGGCGCCCCACGGGATGGACAGCAGCCAGTCGAGATAGTTGCGCACGACGGTGCTTTCGGCCGACATGGGCGACATGTGGCGCAGCTTGTTCAGTTCGGCCAGGGCTTTGGTGCGGGCTTCCTTGCTAAGTTTGGTGCCCTTGATCTTCTTTTCGAGCTCGGCCAGTTCGTCCTTGCTCTCGTCCTGCTCGCCCAGCTCGCGCTGAATGGCCTTCATCTGCTCATTCAGGTAATATTCGCGCTGGGTCTTTTCCATCTGGCGCTTGACGCGGCTGCGTATCTTCTTTTCGACCTGCAGGACCGAAATTTCGCCTTCCATCAGGGCGTAGATCTTTTCCAGGCGCTTGGTGACGGACAGCTGTTCCAGAAGCGCCTGCTTGTCGGCGATCTTGACGACCAGATGGGCGGCGATCGAGTCGGCCAGCACATCCGCGTCGCTGATTTCCGCAATGGCGTTCAGGCTTTCCGGCGGAATCTTCTTGTTCAGCTTGATGTAGTTTTCGAACTGCTCCGAAACGGCGCGGGTCAGGGCCTCGGTATCCGGCCCTTCGGTTTCGCCGCCATCCAGCACATAGGCTTCGGCTTCGTAATAGGGCTCGGTCGACAGGAAGCGCTTGACGCGGGCGCGCGACTTGCCTTCGACCAGCACCTTGACCGTGCCGTCGGGCAGCTTCAGCAGCTGCAGGACATTGGCCAGGACGCCAATCTCATAGATGGCGGACGTGTCGGGATCGTCATCGGAGGAATTCTTCTGGGTGGCGAGCAGGATCTGCTTGTCGCCTTTCATCACCTCGTCGAGCGCCTGGACCGATTTTTCACGGCCGACAAACAACGGCACAACCATATGCGGGAAGACCACGATGTCGCGCAGCGGCAGGACGGGGATGGTCACAAGATCCAACATTTTTACTCCTTGCGGCATGGATCTGCCGCCTGACAAGACCTTCAAGGCGCTTCGCGTTAACAAGTGTAAACGCGAGGTCTCTAGAGAGTCTTAAAGATAAGGCGCTTCTCAGCGCGAGTACTGTCGTCGGGAGGGAGACAGCGAATCCGCCAGAGCGCTTCGTTAACAGATGTGGGGGAAGGCCAGCGAAACTTCAAGGTATGTCGAAACCAGCCCGCCTCTCCTGTCCACCGGATTCTCCGGATTGGGCGTTAACCACACCGTAGTCCCCTATTCGCGCTTTGGGAAATCACATCGCAGCCTTGAACGAAAAACGCGGCCCGGAAGCCGGACCGCGTCTTGATTTTGCATCCGCAGAATTCGCTACGCGTCGCGAGAAGGGTTGGTTTTCGAGAAACGAAGCGGAGCGTACTTGAGTACGTGAGCATCGTATCGCAAAGACGGCCGTTCGCAGCCCGCGCAGTAGAATTATGCCGCGCCACCGGCACGCTTTTCAGCGTAAATTAGCAGTGGCGTGGCGCGTTCCTCAACGACTTCGCCATTGATGACGACTTCCTCGACGCCCTGCATGGTCGGCAGCTCGTACATGGTGTCGAGCAGGATGCCTTCCAGGATCGAGCGCAGGCCGCGCGCGCCGGTCTTGCGGACGATGGCCTTCTTGGCGACGGCGTACAACGCTTCCTCGTTGAAGGTCAGCGAGACGTTTTCCATCTCGAACAAGCGCTGATACTGCTTGATCAGGGCGTTTTTCGGCTCGGTCAGGATCTTGACCAGGGTGTGTTCGTCGAGATCTTCCAGCGTCGCCAGGACCGGCAGACGGCCGATGAATTCCGGGATCAGGCCGAACTTCATCAGATCATCGGGCTCGACTTCGCGCAGGACCTCGCCGGTGCGGCGATCTTCGGGGTCCTTCACGGTGGCACCGAAGCCGATCGAGGTGCCCTTGCCACGGCCGGAAATGATTTTTTCCAGGCCGGCGAAGGCGCCGCCGCAGATGAACAGAATGTTGGTCGTGTCGACCTGCAGGAATT
>CBIHPL010000424.1:0-3765 GCA_966212005.1 uncultured Asticcacaulis sp. | reverse complement strand
GATCCCCTGACCGGGACCATGGTTTATGACGCGCAAGGCCTGGCGAAGCACTTTCCGATATACAAGCTCTTCCTGTTCCTGGTCGGCGCCGCGCTGATGCGCGCCGCCGGCTGTGCGTTCAACGACCTGATCGATCGCGACATTGACGCCAAGGTCGAGCGCACACGCGGCCGCCCCATCCCTGCCGGGCAGATCACACCGAAACAGGCTGTCATGTTCATCGTCCTGTGCAGCCTGGTCAGCTTTGGAATCCTCGTACAGTTGGGAACGCTCGCCATACTCCTCGGCGTCATGTCGCTCCTCCTGGTCGCAGCCTATCCCTTCATGAAGCGGATCACCTGGTGGCCGCAGGCCTGGCTGGGCCTCACCTTCAACTGGGGGTTCCTGATCGGATTTGCGACGGTCGGAAATGCGCTCAGCATTCCCGCCCTGGTCTTCTATGCCGGACTTGTCGCCTGGACGATCGGCTACGACACCATCTACGCCTTGCAGGATCTCGAAGACGACGCGCTGGTCGGCGTCAAATCCAGCGCGCGGCGGCTGGGCAAGCACGCCGCCAACGGTGTCAGCATATTTTACGGGCTGGCCGTCGTCCTGACGGGACTGGCAGCGCATCTGGCCCAACTTCCGCCGCTCTTTTTCGGTGGACTGGCGCTGGTCGCCCTGCACCTTTTCAGCCAGGTCGCCCGCATGCGCGTCGACGATGGTCCCCTGGCGCTCAGGCTGTTCAAGGCCAATCGAACGACAGGCTTGCTTTGGGTCGTCAGCCTTCTGGCCGTCCACCTCACCAACAGTATCGCGTAAAAGCGTTCACAGGCGTTTTCGCGCGATAGGATAGACAAATAACAGAGAGTCAGGCGGAGTTGCCGCTGCGACTGACAACCGACCGGGAGACGTGACATGGGGAATCGACTGACGATTGCACGCCTTTCGCTTGTGGTGCTTGCCCTTTCGGGGCTTGCCGCGTGCGACAACAAACCCAAGGACGAGAAAGTCGGAAGCGACAAGCCGCTGACGGTGGCGCCGCTAGGCTTCGCAAAGGCCGACGCCGACGCGGAAGTCCGCCTGACCCTGCCCGAAGCCATCCGTTCGCATCCGGAACTGCATACCCAGCTCTATACCAGCGGTGAGCGCAAGC
The DNA here is from genome assembly GCA_966212005.1 of uncultured Asticcacaulis sp. Taxonomy (GTDB): domain Bacteria; phylum Pseudomonadota; class Alphaproteobacteria; order Caulobacterales; family Caulobacteraceae; genus Asticcacaulis. Next base: position 2,627 of record CBIHPL010000424.1, on the reverse strand, counting down.
TGAAGGAATTCATAGCGACGGCGCACAAGGCGCGCACCGAGCAGTCGGCCGAAGGGATAGAGGTTCCAAGTTATTTTCATTCGATCAACTGGAAGATCGCCGCCCAGAATCCGCGCCTGCTGTCGCTCTATGCCGAAGAGGAAGACTTCCAGGGCGGAGCCCACCCCAACAGCACTTTCGAAGCACTGTTATGGGACAAGTCGGCCAAGGAACTGATCAACACGGCAAAGCTTTTCACCACCGGCGCCGACATGACGGCGGCCAATGCCTATGTTTGCCAGCAGATCGAGATCGAACGCTCCAAACGCACCGGCGAACCGACGACCCAGGCGGCGTCCGGCTTCGCCTGCCCGAAGCTCGCCGACAGCCGTCTGATTCTCATCCCGTCGACCGTGGCCGGCAAATTCGGTGCGATCGACGTCCTCTTTGCTCCCTACGACGTCGCCCCCTATGCCGAAGGTCCATACGTTATTCGCATTCCGCAAAACGCCGTGCGGGGGCAATTGAATCCCGAATTCGCAGACCAGTTCGCCGGCGACGCCGCCAGGGAAGCCCCGCCGGCCGCGTCGGAAACCGCTTCGGAAGAATGACGGACGGTCTCGCGGCCCGCCAGGCCTTCATAAAAGCGCAGACGACGATCCAGTCCGTACCCGGCCTTCCGCTCAAACTTTATCAGGCCTCTGAAGTCACACCGTTGTGGTTGATGACCGAAGACGACATGGCGCGCGAACGGCTTCCACCGCCCTTCTGGGCCTTTCCCTGGGCCGGCGGTCAGGCTCTTGCCCGATACATTCTCGAAAACCCCGTCATCGTCGTCGGCAAACGTGTGGTCGATATCGCTTGCGGCTCGGGCCTTGTCGGAATTGCCGCGGCCCGCGCGGGCGCCGCGCACGTAATGGCGAACGATATCGATCCCTATTGCGAAGCCGCCGTCGCGCTCAACGCCGAGCTGAACGCCGTTGCCATTACATTCTGCGGCGGGGACCTTCTCAGCGGCTCGCCGCCCGACGCGGACGTCTTCCTGGCCGGTGATATCTGTTATGAAAAGCCGATGGCTGACGCCATGCTGACATTTTTTCGCCGCCTTGGCGCGGAATGCTCTGTCTATATCGGCGATCCGCACCGCAGCTACTTCCCCAAGGACGGCTTGCGGCGCTGCGCCGACTACGACATCACCATCACCGCCGATATTGAGGACCAAGCCTCAAAGCCGGCGGCGGTCTGGAAACTGGAAACATGAGCAAAACCCACCATTCGATTGATTATGTTGAGTTTTCATCAGACAATCTAACCAAGACACGCGCCCTTTACGGCGGGGCTTTCGGCTGGCAATTCACCGATTACGGTCCCGACTATACCTGCCCGACCAATGCCGGACTGGACGGAGGCTTCTTTGCATCCGAGACGCCCGCCAAGCCCCTGGTCGTGCTTTACAGCAGCGATCTCGCCGCCTCGCTTCAGTCCGTAACAGCCAATGGCGGCAAGATTACACGCAATATATTTGACTTTCCCGGTGGACGCCGTTTTCACTTTACCGACCCGGCCGGCAATGAGCTGGCGGTATGGTCGGATAAGTAGCCTTGCGAACCCGGATGCCTTTTAAGCCGTTTGTCCCGCTTCTTGTTGCCGGCGCCCTCGCCTGCCTGCCGTCCCTGACCATGGCTGCGCCTGCGGAATCCGCGCTGCGTCCGGATCCCCAGGCCCTCGCTGTTATCAAGGGAAAGGCCGAAAAAGGCGACGTCTCAAGCCAGTACGCCTATGGCCATGCCTGGCTTTACGGCACCTACGGCCAGGCCATCGACGCCGCCAAGGGGGTCGAGTGGCTGACCAAGGCGGCCGAAGGCGGCAGCGGCGGCGCCGCCTTCGACCTTGCCCGGCTCTATGATGATGGCAAGGGCGTGCCCAAAGACGCAAGTCTAGCCATGAGCTTCTACCAAAGGGCCAGCGACCTTGGTCTGCCGGCGGTTCAGGAACATGTCTGCCTGTCCAAGACGCGGCCGGACAGTTCCGCGGAAGACTGGACGCAGGCTTTTCCCTATTGCCAGAAGGCCTCCGCGCAAGGCAGTACCGAGGCCAATCATGCCCTTGGCATAGCCTTCCTCGACGGCCGGGGGGCAGGCCAGGACGCCACGCTGGGCGTCCAGTTCCTGCAGCGCGCCGCCGCCAAGGGCAACCTGCCATCGATAACCCGTCTGGCCCAGATCTATTCCGAAGGCAGCATCGTACCACAGGATCACGCCAAGGCATTTGCCTGGCACAGGCAGGCGGCACGGCTTGGCTCCGCCTCCTCCATTCTGGCCATGGCCCGGCAGTATGAAGCCGGGCTCGGCACGGAGGTGGACCTCAACGAAGCGGCGCGGCTTTACGAAATCCTGGCGCGCCATGGCAGTGTCGAAGCGGCCGAGTGGTTCACCAACCATCCCGACGTGTCGCGTACCCGGATCGTCAACAACATCGTTACGCCGGACAAGAAGGCCGGCGACTGGATCCACACCGCCGTGCACGACTTCGACGGCGCGCAGACGTACAGCGAGAAGGCGGGGCACCGCTTCACGCTCAACGCCAGCTTTGCCGACGTGAAGCCCGAGGCCGATGACGCGCTGGTGGTCCCTGGTGGCCGCGCGCCC
>CBIHPL010000423.1:0-3773 GCA_966212005.1 uncultured Asticcacaulis sp. | reverse complement strand
CCGGTCCATTTCTTCACCGTTTCAGGGGTTGCCGCGACCCGCGCTTCATTGGCGTGGGTCTCTTTCAGTACCGCGATAGTGACAGCCAAGTTGTTATTCCTCTGACTATGGCTTTGGCGGATGTCTAATTGCACCCGCAACGACATTGGTGTCGCCGTTTATTATCTCAGGTGTGTTATGAGGAATTTGCGGGCAAGTAAAGCTACGAAGTCACTTTACCACTTTTTCCCGGATGTCAGGACATTTGACGGCGCTGAATGGCAGGCGTGGCAAGGCTTTGGCGCATGCGTGGGACAAGCGGCGGCATGCGCCTCCGACAGGCGGTGGAAATGGAGACCCGAATCGCTATCAGCGTGAGCGCCTTGATTCGCGCGTCACGCTGAAGCTGCAGGAATATCGTGTTAAGGTCGTTTGGCCAGCTTAGTGGCTGTCAGGCTTCTTCTTCAGCAGGATGAAGCCGAGAACGCCGACGACGACGGCCGAAATGGCAGCCGGGATGAAGCCCGCGCCGGGAATGCAGGTCAGGACAACGAGAAAGACCAGGACGACCGCCAGATGCAGGCTTCCCCACTTGGTCAGGTCGGCGAACAGTTCGTAGCTGTGCTTGTGCTGGGAGATGTCCATTTCGCCGTGGACGTAATCGTCATGATGATCGTGGTGGTCAGCCATTGGCACAGTCCTAATTCGGTGCAGAACGCATCTGCGAAAGCATTAATCGCTTCGCTCTTACAAAAGGGTGAAGCCCCGGTCAACCTCGCCTGAGCGATGTGTAAACATCACGACAGACAAAAGCGAACTTACAGAATGGCTTCGAAACCGTCGATAAGGCCTTCCAGCCGGGACACACCCATCTTCCAGAAGCTTTTGTCGCGTGGGTTCATTCCGAAGGGGGCGAGAGCCTCGGTATAGGTTTTCGTCCCGCCGCCAGCCAGGAGCGTGCGGTACAGCGGCGTGAAGGCCGCCGGGTTTTCACGGCGTTTCTCCATCAGCGCCGAGACCAGCAGGTCACCGAAGCTGTAGGCGTAGACGTAGAATGGCGCGTGGACGAAGTGGCTGATATAGGCCCACCAGTATTCGTAGCCGTCGTTGAGCTTTATTGCCGGACCCAGGGATTCGCCCATGACATCGAGCCACATGGCGTTGATTTCGGGAACGGCGACTTCACCGGCCAGACGGGCGTTATGAAAGCGCTCTTCGAAGCGATGGAAGGCGATCTGCCGAATGACCGAATTCAGGCCGTCCTCGATCTTGCCAGCCAGAAGGGCCTTCTTGTCCTCCTGATTGGCGTCGGCGACCAGATGTTCGAACACCAGGCCTTCAGCGAAGATCGAGGCGGTTTCCGCCAGCGTCAGTGGCGTGTCGGCCAGGATGGAGCCCAGGGGCTGGCACAGGGTCTGGTGGACGGCGTGACCCAGTTCGTGCGCCAGGGTCAGGACTTCGCGGCGGTCGCCGGTGAAGTTCAGCATCACGTACGGGTGCCGGTTGGCTGTTACCGGATGGGCATAGGCGCCGGACGACTTGCCCTGCCTCGGCGCGGCATCGATCCAGGGCTTGTCGAAGAAGGTGCGGGCGCGCTCTTCGAACTCGGGCCCCATCTGGGCGAACGAGTCGAGTACGATCGTCTTCGCTTCATCCCAGCCGTAGCGCTTTTGCACATCCTGCGTCAGGGGCGCGTTGCGGTCCCAGAAGTCGAGTTGCTTGCGGCCCATGATCCTGGCCTTCAGCGCATAGTAGCGATGCGACAGGCCGGCATAGGACTCGCTGACGGCTTCGGCCATGGCGTCGACCGCGTCCTTGTCGACTTCGTTGGCCAGGTGGCGCGACGCGGCAGGCGTCTCATACTTGCGCCAGCGGTCTTCGACCTGCTTTTCGAAGGCGAGCGTGTTCAGGCTGAGCGCCAGGACCGGCGCGTTCTCTTTCAGAGCTTCGGTCAGGCCGAGAGCCGCGGCCTTGCGCACGGCCGGTTCGGGAGCGGACAGACGGGTGAGGGCCTCGTTAAGCGTCAGGTTTTCTTTTCCGACCTTGGCGCGCAGGCGGGTCAGGGTCTCGTCGAACAGACGCGTCCATTGCCCGACTGCGGGCATGCGTTCCAGCATCAGCCGTTCCAGCTCCGCCGACAGTTCGTGCGGACGCGAAGCGCGGATGCGCCGCAGCCAAGGGCGCCAGCGTTGCGCTTTCTCGACGGTCTTCAGGGCGGTCTCGATTTCCCAGTCTTCCAGCTGGTTCAGTTCGAGGCTGAGAAACAGGCTGTCGGCCGAAATCATGGCAGCCTGGGTGCGCAGGTCCGATTCCAGCGTGGCGATGCGCGTATTGTCGCGATCAATCGTTGATGCCAGGGTGGCATAGGCCAGCGCGCCGCCCATCTGGTCCATTGCCTTTTCATATAGCGACGCAGCCTGGTCGATCAGCAGGCCCAAGCGCTCTGCGTTGCCGCGTGCGGCGACAAACTGCCCTTGAAGCTTGGCCAGGTCCTTGACGAAGGCGGCGCCTGCCTTCAGGTCCGCCTCGATGCCAGGATCTTCGGGGCCGCTATAGAGGTCGGACAGGTCCCATACCGGCAAACCGGTCGCTTGATCGACGGGCAGTTGAGTCATGATAATATCTCGCCAAATATCTTCAGGCACATAAGCACGACCTTACAAAAAATCGAGCCGAATTCTCGATTGGTCCACAACCGCGCCGGGACCGTCGGCCCGGCCGAGGGGGGAAAAGCACGTTGTCGGTTTGATGGGGATAAGGTGTGCCGATGCAGTCCGTATATGACACATTAACCTTGTGTCTAAACCTGATTTTTATGCCGTTGCGCTAAGACTGTCTCAAAATAAACCGCGCCGTCAGAACGACGGTGTCCGAAATAGAGATGGTATAGATGGCCAAGACGATCCTGATCTGTGACGACGATCCCACGCAACGCCGGCTCATTCAGGCCGTGCTGGAACGCGAAGGCTTCGCCGTCCTCCACGCTGAAAACGGCGCGCAGGCTTATGATCGTCTGACCACCACGACCGGCATTGACGCAGTCATTCTCGACCTGGTCATGCCCGGACAGTCGGGCATCGATACGCTCAAGGAAATCCGCGCGGCGGGACTGCGTACGCCCGTTGTCGTCCTGACCGCTTCGGGCGGGATCGACACGGTCGTCAAGGCCATGCAGGCCGGGGCGCAGGACTTCTTCATCAAGCCCGCATCACCCGAACGGATACTTGTTTCGGTGCGCAACGCGCTGCAAATGGGCGATATGGCCGCCGAAGTCACGCGCCTGAAAAAGCACGCCGCCAACCGCACCTCGTTCGACGACCTCATCGGGACGTCGGCGCCCATGACCATGGTCCGCCGATTGGGCGAGCGCGCCGCCAAATCTTCCATTCCCGTGCTTATCCTCGGTGAGAGCGGCGTCGGCAAGGAATTGATCGCGCGCGCCATTCAAGGGTCCAGTGAGCGTTCGGGCAAGCCCTTCGTCGCCGTCAACTGCGGCGCGCTGCCGGAAAACCTGGTGGAATCGATCCTGTTCGGCCACGAAAAGGGCTCGTTTACCGGCGCGTCCGACAAGCATCTCGGCAAGTTCCAGGAAGCCAATGGCGGCACGCTGTTCCTCGACGAGGTCGGTGAACTGCCGCTCGACATGCAGGTCAAGCTGCTGCGCGCGCTTCAGGAAGGCGAGATCGATCCGGTCGGTTCAAAGCGTCCGGTCAAGGTCGACGTCCGCATCATTTCAGCGACCAACCGCAATCTGGCGGACCAGGTAAAGGCCGGCGCCTTCCGCGAGGACCTGT
>CBIHPL010000422.1:0-3778 GCA_966212005.1 uncultured Asticcacaulis sp. | reverse complement strand
GGTAGAAGGCAAACGGCTCGATCGGGTAGGGCGCTTCGAAACGGTGGCTGAGCACGACCTGGAATATATCGCCGGCGCGGATATATTCCTTTGCCGTATCGACCATATTGCCGAAATCGAGCGGCGAGGTCGGCGAGGACAAGGGCTGCTGCGCATGATCGCGTGGCGCGGGCTGAGCGTTCAGCGGCACGCGCAGGTCTTCCTCTATGGCGTCGAGGCGCGCGCACGCGGCGCTGTAGGCGTCCTGGGCGGATGCCTGCGACGGCCACACCGGGCTGGCCAGCAGGATTTCGTGAGCGACACTGTCGAAGACGCAGACAACACTGGGGCGGACGACGACCGCGTCCGGCAGGTTGAGCGGATCGGGATTGGCCTGACCCAGCGGCTCGAGCAGGCGGATCATGTCGTAACCGAAGACCCCGAAGACGCCTGAAACCATGGGTGGAAGGCCTTCAGGGATGTCCATCCTGTTGGCGGAGACGAAGGCGCGCAGGGATTCGAGCGTCGGCTTGTCTTCGGAGGCATAGGCCTGCGTCGCGATGCCTTCGCCCGTGGCCAATTCGGCCCTGTCACCGAAACACCGCCAGACCAGATCCGGATCGAGCGTGATGATCGAGTAGCGGCCGGACAAGGCGCCACCCTCGACCGACTCAAACAGGAAGCTGAAAGGACGCTGGCGTCCCAACTTGAGATAGGCCGAAACCGGTGTTTCGACGTCGTCGATCAGGGTGCGCCAGACAATGGAAGGCTTGCCCGCGGCATACTGGGTTTCAAAAGCGCTTTTGACCTCTTCCGGTGACGGTTGAGCGCCGCGCGCGGCGACGGAAGGGGATGCGGTCACGATTTTGCCGGGTCCTTTTTGGTATCAGACTTTGCGTCGGCGGCAGGCGGGGTCACGCCCAGCGCGCGGACGGCAGTGTTCGCATTGGTCTTGACCTTGACCGCCTTGCGGGCGGCGGTCCGCACCAGGCCGACAACGTCCTGCGCGACGGACATCCCCATGCGTGTGCGCAGCGAGGCGGCCGTTGTATTGGCGGCGGCGGGCTGCGCCTGATGAACGGCGTCGAGACGACCAACCAGGATTACGCCGGCCTGCAACGGCGCGTGGAAGGCCTCGCCCGGCTTGGCGCTGAAGACTTGGCCCGTGATCGCCGGCGGAACCTGATGCGCGCCGCCCGAGCGGTCGACGCCTTTTTCCGTTTGCAGCGGGCTGCCGGCTTCGGCCGCCAGCGTCGTCAGGGACTCGCCCTTGCCGAGGCGCGCCGCCAGGGCCTCAGCTTTTTCTTCGATGGCGGCGACGGCCTTCTGGGCTCGCCACGCTTCGATCAGTTTCGGTTTGATCGCGTCCAGCGGCGGCGCGGCGGCGGGTCTCACAGCCTTGAGATTGACGACGAAATACTGACCCTGGCCGAACTCCTGGATGTCGGACGTGCTGCCGGGCTGGAGGTCATAGACAGTCTTCACGATCGCGGGGAAACGCGAATAGTCCTGCCCCTGGCTCCTGCCTTCGGCGGTCATCCATTCCAGGTCTTCAACCTTGAGGCCGAGCTTCTGCGCGGTCGCGTCGAAGTTCTCGCCTGCCGCCAACGCATCGGCAAGCTTATGCGAGGCCTCGTTCAGCTTGTTGGCGGCTGCCTCGCGCTTGAGATCTTCGACGATTTGCCCGCGCATGCTTTCGAACGACGGCGTGGAGCCGACATGGATGTCGCCCATGCGAATGACGGCGACACTTAGTTCGCCCTGGATCGGCCCGCTCACCTCGCCGGACTTCATGGTGAAGGCGGCGTCGGCGATCTTGGCGTCGGGTACGGCCGCCTTGGTCTGACGGTCAAGGCGCAGCAAGGTACCCTTGTTCGCCTTGGCAACGGCATCCGGAGACTGGCCGGACTTAAGTGCGGCAGATATCTTGGCGGCGGCAGCGGCGTCCGGCGCCGTAATCTGGATAAAGCTGCGGGTCTCGGGCGTGCGCGCGCCTTCCAGCCGCGCCTCATAGGCCTTGCGCACATCGGCTTCGTTGACCTGAATGCCCGGCAGGAACTGCTCGACGCTCAGGATGATGATCGCGGCCTGGCGGAGTTCCGGCGTGGTCAGACGGGCGAGGTTCTGCTGATAGAAGGTGTTGACATCTGCATCCGTCGGTATGGGCGGGGCGGCGACGCTGCGTTCCGTGACGTAGAAATAGCTGAAGTCGCGTGTTTGCATCGAGAAGGCGGCTTCGGCGGTCGCAAACACGCGCGGCGCCTGGAAGCCGGCCAGCGCGCCCGTGATGAACTGCTGATTGGCGATGTTGTCCGCGAATTCGCGTTCGACCGTCTTCTGGTCATAACCCATGCGCCCCAGGGTCTGGAGATAGGTGTCGCGGTCAAACTTTCCGGTCGCGGAATTGATGAACTGGGGCTGTTTCGCGAGCTGATCGACGATCAGTTTGGCCGACGGCTTGATGCGCAGTTGATCAAGCCATGCGCCCAGCGACTGCTGGTCGGCCAGCTGCTCCATGATGGTGAGGTGCGCGCCTTCGGCGACCAGCTCTTCGTTTGTGACGGCCTGGCCGTTGCGCTGGGATGCCCATTGCTGCTTGTTGTCGTCAATGAGCTTTTTGAAGTCGTTGGCCGACACGATGCGCTTTCCCGCTTCGACGACGTTGGTCGTCGAGCCACCCTTAAGCGCATCGCTCATGCCGAAAATGGCAAAGGACAGGATCAGCAGAGCCATGAGACCGACGAAGACCCATGACTTGGTGAACTGGCGGAATAGGCTGATCATTCGAATTGCGTCCGGAGTCGTGATGTGGGCGGCTTTTGCCGTCTTTAATGGAACCTAGTGATGGGTTCTTACGGCACGATCAAGGCAGATTCAAAGAAAAATTGCGGGTGAGGGGGCGCCGCCACGCCTTTTTCTGTTGGCGCTACCGCGTCCGCCGGTCTATGTTTTGCACTGCGTCATGAACTTGTGCCCGCGTTTAGAGACCGGCAAGATCGATTGCTGGCGGAGCGGAGCAGGGCTTGCGCGCAGACATCACATAACAACAAAGATTTAAATGCCACACAGTCACCTAATCGCGGCGAACTGGAAGATGAATGGCCTCAAGAGCCAGATCCCCGTTGCCCAGGCCATTGCCGCCGAAAGTCGAAAATACCAGGCGCGAGTCGCCCTTTTCCCGCCCTATACGCTGCTGCCGCTTCTGGCTGACGCCCTGGAAGGGACAGGCGTCATCCTTGGCGGTCAGGACTGTCACCATGCCGACGGCGGCGCCTATACCGGCGACATTTGCGCCGCCATGCTCAAGGACTGCGGCGCCGACATGGTCCTTCTGGGCCACAGCGAGCGGCGCCATGGCCACCTTGAGCCCTGCGCCCTTGTGGCACGCAAGGCGATCGCCGCTCTCAAGGCGGGGCTTGAGCCCGTCATATGTATCGGCGAAACATTGGAGCAGCGCCGTCAGGGGCTGACCGCGCAGGTTCTGTCGCGGCAACTGACCGACAGCCTGCCGGAAGAGCTGAAGACGGAGCGATTCCATATTTCCTATGAACCGGTCTGGGCGATCGGAACGGGTTTGATAGCGACAGACGAGCAAATACTTGAAGCGTTTGCATTAATACGTGCCTTCCTGAGTACTCGATTTAACTGTGTCTACGAGCCGCAGTTGCTCTACGGCGGTTCGGTCAAGGCGTCGAACGCCGAAGGCGTTCTGGCGATAGAAGGCGTCAGCGGAGCTCTGGTTGGGGGGGCATCTCTAAAGGTCGAGGACTTCATGCCGATCGTCGCCGCAGCCGACAAG
>CBIHPL010000421.1:0-3789 GCA_966212005.1 uncultured Asticcacaulis sp. | reverse complement strand
GGTGATGTTGACGGCACTTTCCAGCGCTTCGGGGGCTTCCGGAAAGGCCGCCCTGGCGACTAGGAACGGCACGGAGATGAACATGGGCGTCACAACGACGGCTGGCATGCCCAGGTCGTGTGCACGCTTGACGGTCAGGAACAGCGTGAAGATGCCAAGGGGAGCCATCGCGAGGGTGATGGCGCCGATCCTCAGGGCGCGCGGGATTCCAGCGATGTCGAGCGGGATATAGAAGATAAGGAAGGCGATAAAGAGCGCCATGAAAAGCACGCCGGAGATAGTCATGTGCAGCAAATACTGCGTGCGGGACAGCCGCCCCTCAGGGAGCACCATCTGCTTCAGCGTCATAAGCCTGTAGGAATTCGTCATTTGCCCCGTCCCCTTTGGTCGCCGGGTGAGACTGTGGCACATCCGGCGGGCGAGTCAAACGGGGTATGCCTTCACGCGGCGAAGCCGGCAATCACCTCCAGCGCACGGTCGATGTCGGCAACGGTCGTGGGCAGGCCGACCGACAATCGCACGGCGCCGACCGGTGTGTTCGCACCCGTGCAGCCACGCAAGATCTGCGGCGTAAAGCGGCCGTTCAGCCGATCGAGACAGCGGATCATGCCGCTATCCGCGTAACCGAATGCGGCTTCAGCGGCGCCGGGATTGCAGAAACAGCCGCCACGGACAGCGACGCGCGCCTCTGCCGCGTGCGCTTCGACATCTTCGTAAGGGACGACCGTGCCGTCGCGGCTCAGCACATTGAAGGTGATGGTGCCGCCGCGTTGCGCCAGGTCCTCGGGACCATGGAGCCGGACAAGCGGCGCGCCGTCCCGGTGCGCAAGCTGGGTCAGACCGTCGAGGGCGTGATGGGCAAGCAGGGTCATGCGGGCGGACAATGCCGGGCGTGCGATGCGGTTGAGGAAGCCGAAGCCTTCGACGACCGCGCCCGCGCCAAGGAAGTCGGGTGTACCGTCTTCAAAACCGTGGTGCCCGGGCGACAACTGATGGCGGTCAAGGGTGACCGAAACGTAGTCGACCGTGCCGCCGGCAAACCACGGACGCCGCAGCCGGTTGAGCGCCGTGTGCCTGACGATCAAGGCGCCCATTCCGGTCGGCAGGCCGAACAGCTTGTAGAAGGAAAAGGCGACGAAGTCGGCAGAACTGTCACGCAGGGACAGGCTGCCGGATGGCCCGAGCGCGGCGGCGTCGAGCAGGACATCGAAGCCGAGGGCATGCGCCGTCCCCGTCAGGCCCAGGTCATGGCGGACGCCGGAAAAGTTCGACTGGGCGGGAAGGGCGAGAAGCCCTCCGCCCATGCGCCGCGCGCTTAAAGACAGGCGCTCGGCCGGGCTGTCGAGGCGAAGCGCTTCTGTCAGCGGCAGGACGTGGACCGGCGCGCCGACGGTCCTGGCATATTCGCGCAAGCCATTGACGGAATTGTGATTATCGGCGCTGAGGACCAGGCCGCGGGCAGGACCGAACGGATAGCTTTCGGCGACGAGCCTGATGGCGGCGCTGGTATTGGCCGTCAGCACGATGTCGTAAAGGTCCGGATCGGCATCGAAAAACGCGAGCGCCAAGGCTCTCGCGGCGGCGATGTCGGCCATGCTGGCGTGCGATGGCGCGTGACTTGAATGCGGATTGCCGTAGAGGCCGTGCGTGATCCGGGCGGCGTGGGCGGCCGCCTGGGATGCGCTGTGAAGGGCCGCCCCCGTATAGTCGAGATAGGTAACGCCGTGGGCGTCCAGCCGGGCAAATTCATTGGCCCGAAGCGCCTCGAAATCGGTCGTGACGCGCATGGATGTGTCGTCTAGCATCCGCGCCTCCGAGACTGGGTGCGAGACGCTTCACCGCTGCCGATCACCGGCTGGCCGCCGAAATAGCGGCTGAGCGCGGCCTGACGAGCGTGGTCTGCGCCAGGGGACAGAATGGGCGACATAACCTCTTCGTGCCAGTCGGCCAGGCCGCCCGGGATAAAGACGGCGTTGGCGACGCCGAGCGCCTGAAGCAGAACCCAGGCCTGGCCGGCATGGGCGCCGCCTCCGGAATAGAGGACGAGGGTTTCATGCGGGGCAAAGGCGGCTTCGACCAGGCGTTCAAGCGGTATGTTTTCGGCCGTCGGGATGGCGTAAGCGGCAAAGTCGGCGGGCGCGCGGACGTCGATGACACGTAAACCCGGCTTGCGGTCCTTGATCCATCCGGCGAGGTCGAGCGCGGAGACATGGTCCGTACCGTCATCGATGGCGCGGACGGTGCGGCCGATGTCGAGCCTGCCCCGTGTGTGGCGATAGGGTGAGCCGGCGATGGCAGCCAGGCCGGCAAGGGTCGCGGCGCCGAGGCCGAGGCGGCGGGAAATCGTCATTTCGGCCTCGCGAAACGGTCGATCAGTGCAAAGGCGGCAAGGGCCAGCGTAGTGACCACGGCGGCGATCACGCCATAGGGCAGGCCGGTCAGGCGGGGCAGGGTCAGGACGCCCATCGGCGTGGCATGGTAGAACCCGGCATAGAGGGGAAAGGCGAGACCGGCCATGAGCACACCCACGAACAGGCCTGCGACAACGGCCAGGCCGTCGATCCGGCCCGAGGCGGCGGCGACGCAACTGGTGCCGGGGCACAGGCCGCAGAGGACGAAGCCGACGCCGAAGACAAGCCCGCCTGTTGCCTGGGGCAACAGAAAGGTTTCCGGAACGTAGAGCGTGGCGAACGGAATGACCTCAAGCCATCCCAGCCAGAACAGGCCCAGCATGGCAGTCACGATCGCGCTCATCATCACCTTGAAAACGGTGAAGTCGCGAAAGAAAAACTGCCCGGCCAGCTTATTGGCGTCGCCGAGACCGGCGCGTTCGAGTGCAAAGCCGAAAGCCGAGCCTATGATAAGCGCTGTAAGAAGTCCGGTCATGACCATAGCTTCCGGACGAGCGGCGCGAGGGTGAAGCCGCCGGCAAAGGCCGCCAGCATGAAGACCCAACTGCCGGTGCTCAATACTGCGCCGCCGCTCAAGGCCTGGCCGCTGGTGCAGCCGCGCGCCAGAACGGCGCCGAAGCCCATGACCATGCCGCCGGTGAGCGCGGCAATCAGGCGCGGCGTGATGGTAAGGGATGGGCTGCGTGCTACCTGAAAGCGGAAGCGCCCGGCGAGCCAGGCGGAAACCCCGCCGCCGATGACGATGCCCACCACCTCCCAGACGATCCATGATGTTCGGAGCGGGCCGTCGGCGCGGTAGCCATCAAGCCAGGAATTGGTGACGGGCATGGCCGCGCTGGCGGCCTCGGCAAAGGCGCCGGATGCGCCCAGCCCCTGACCTGTCAGGGCGAAGCAGGCGATCAGCACGCAGCCGAGACCGATGCCTGCCAGATAGGGATCGGCGTACGGGCGCATCACTTTTCCACCGGAGCATTGCGGATGGCCCAGTCCTCAAATGAGCCGTCGTAAAGGACGGCGTCTATCCCGGCTTCGCGCGCGGCGAACAGAACCTCCGTCGCCTGCTGGCCGATATGGCAGTAGGCGATGATGCGGTCCCCCGGCCTGACGCCCGCAGCCGCGAACAGCGCCTTGAACTCGGCGGGGGTTTTGAGCGTCAGGTCATCATTGTTGATCGTGCTGAACGGTACGTTCTTCGCACCGGGAATGTGGCCGGACTTCGTGTGGCCCATCGGTCCGCCGGGATGGAGGCCGTCGTAGAACATGGCGGCGCGGGCATCGATAATGTCATAACCCTTTGCCGTCAGGTGCGCCTGCACGAAGGCGTGGTCGGCTATGACCGGCAGGAGTTTGATGTCATTCAGGCGGCCGGTCCTTGCCG
>CBIHPL010000420.1:0-3789 GCA_966212005.1 uncultured Asticcacaulis sp. | reverse complement strand
TAGGTGCGGCGCACGATGGCGAGAATTTCCTTGAGCGTCGCCGTCTCAAGACCCAGCACGCCGTCGATGAAGATCGGACGGTCCATGTCGGCGGCCGTGAAGCCCCAGTATTCCGGCGTCAGTTCCGGGTTCTGGATCGGCGGCTCGATGCCCAGCGGGTCGAGGTTCGATTGCAGGTGGCCTCGGATACGGAAGGCGCGGATCAGCATCAGGGCGCGGATCGAGTCGCGCGCGGCGCTCTGGGTATCGGCGGTGGACGCCTGCGGGTTGCGCTGCTGGATGCCTTTTTCGACCTTGGCGGCAACCGCCGGCCAGAAGCCGTCCATGGCGGAAATGAGTTCGTCGCGCGGTCCCTGGCCCGGATTGGCCCAGCCGCCGGCGGCAGCATTGGCCTTCACATTGTCGGGGCGGTCGAGCAGTTGATCGAAGAAGGCCCGCCATTCCGGCGGCACGGAGTTGGGATCTTCGGCCCACCTCTCCTGCATCATCTCGATGAACACGGCGTTCGCGCCGTAGAGGAAGGAGGTCTCCGCGAAGACCTGATTGAGCCGGCCGGAATCGTCCGCCATGGTGTTTGCCTGTCAGACGGCCAACTACGACACCGCCTGCCTTTCACACGATTTGTATGCACGCGTTGTCCGTGCAGTTGTTTCAAGGTCTGGACGGCCAATCACGACACCGCCCGTTCTTGCTCCTGACCTGCGCGTCGCGGTAAGGCGGTTTCTCCTCACCGCACGCAGGACAGGGTACGCATACCAGTTTTCGAAAGCCCTGTTTAGCCGGAAAAGAGTTAATACTCCGACTAAACAGAACTTTGTCTCTTAAAGCCCCTTCAGGACCTGCAGCAGGGTCTCACCCAGGGCTGCGGGCGACGGAGCGACCTTGATACCGGCCGCTTCCATGGCCGCGATCTTGTCTTCCGCACCGCCCTTGCCGCCGGAGATGATGGCGCCGGCGTGGCCCATGCGGCGACCCGGAGGCGCCGTGCGGCCGGCGATAAAGCCGGCCATCGGCTTCTTGCGGCCGCGCTTGGCTTCGTCGCGCAGGAACTGGGCGGCGTCTTCTTCGGCCGAGCCGCCGATTTCGCCGATCATGATGATCGACTTGGTCTCGTCGTCCGCCAGGAACATTTCCAGGACGTCGATGAACTCGGTGCCCTTGACCGGATCGCCGCCGATGCCGACAGCCGTTGTTTGACCGAGGCCGGCATTGGTCGTCTGGAACACGGCTTCATAGGTAAGCGTGCCCGAGCGCGAAACAACGCCTACCGAGCCCTTGGAGAAGATGTTGCCCGGCATGATGCCGATCTTGCATTCGTTCGGCGTCAGCACGCCCGGGCAGTTCGGCCCGATCAGGCGCGACTTGGAGCCTTGCAGCGCCTTCTTCACCTTGACCATGTCCAGCACCGGAATGCCTTCGGTGATGCAGACGATCAGCGGGATTTCCGCTTCGATGGCTTCCAGGATGGCGTCGGCCGCGAAGGGCGGCGGGACGTAGATGGCCGACGCGTCAGCGCCGGTACGATCCTTGGCTTCGGCAACGCTGTCGAACACCGGCAGGCCGATGTGCGTCGTGCCGCCCTTGCCGGGAGTCACGCCGCCAACGACCTGCGTGCCGTAAGCGATGGCTTGTTCGGAGTGGAAGGTGCCTTGCGCGCCGGTGAAACCCTGCGTGATGACCTTGGTGTTCTTGGTAACGAGGACTGACATTAGCGCTTAACCCTTGACGGCTTTGACGATCTTGGCGGCCGCATCGGCCAGATCGTCGGCGGCGATCACGTTCAGACCGCTTTCATTGATGATTTTCTTGCCGAGTTCGACATTGGTGCCTTCCAGGCGGACAACTAGTGGAACCTTCAGGCCGACTTCCTTGACAGCCGCGATCACGCCCTGCGCGATGATGTCGCACTTCATGATGCCGCCGAAGATGTTGACCAGGATACCCTTCACCTTGGGGTCCGAGGTGATGATCTTGAACGCCGCCGTCACCTTTTCGGTCGTGGCGCCGCCGCCGACGTCGAGGAAGTTGGCGGGCTCCGAACCATAGAGCTTGATGATGTCGAGCGTGGCCATGGCCAGGCCGGCGCCATTGACCATGCAGCCGATTTCGCCGTCGAGCGCGATGTAGGACAGGTCGAACTTCGAGGCTTCGATTTCCTTCTCGTCCTCTTCGGTCGTGTCGCGCAGCTCGACGATGTCCGGATGACGGAACAAGGCGTTGCTGTCGAAGGATACCTTGGCGTCCAGGACCAGAAGACGGTCATCACCCGTGATGATCAGCGGGTTGATTTCCAGCATGTCCATGTCCTTGGCGTTGAACGCCGTGTACAGCTGGCTCAGGAGCTTGGCGCCCTGCTTGGCCAGGTCACCCTTCAGGCCAAGGGCCGAAGCGAGCGCGCGGGCATGGGTCGGGAAGACGCCGGTGGCGGGGTCGATGGTGAAGGTGTGAATCTTTTCAGGCGTGTCGTGGGCAACGTCTTCGATGCTCATCCCGCCTTCGGTCGAGGCGACGACCGAGACCTTCGAGGTTTCGCGGTCAACCAGCAGCGACAGGTACAGTTCCTTGACGATGTCGGCGCCTTCTTCGATGTAGAGGCGGTTGACCTGCTTGCCCTTGTCGCCGGTCTGGATGGTGACCAGGACGCGGCCGAGCATTTCGTCGGCGTTCGTCTTGACCGCTTCAGGCGACATGACGACGCGGACGCCGCCCTTGGCGTCGGGGCCAAGCCCCTCGAAACGGCCCTTGCCGCGGCCACCGGCGTGGATCTGCGACTTGACGACGAAGACCTTGGAGCCGGCCTCCTTGGCGAGGTCGCGGGCGGCCTTTTCGGCCTCTTGCGGGGAGAAGGCGGGATAGCCGCGCGGGACGGCCACGCCGAACTGCTTCAGGACGGCCTTGGCTTGATGCTCGTGAATGTTCATGGAACCGGTCTTGCAATAGTGAAATGAACGGCAGAGCCGGTCCCGTTCAATTCATGACAAATTGAGCGTGAAAGGCTCTGATGTGTGCGTTGACGACCGAGTGCAGCGCCATGTGGTAGCGCAACCTTCAATCATCGACATCAGGGCGAACGCCGTTGCTCGTCCAAAGATGGGCGGCTTTATAAAGACCACGACCTCATTGTGCAACCGCTCAATCACAGAAAATTGAGTCTGCGCCTCATTTCATCCAAAATGCAATGTCATTGATTTGTAACGTATGTTACCGCTATCGCAAAGACAACGCTGTCAGGCTATCCGTGCACTTTCAAACGCTTATGCGAGACAATGCGGGACAAGACCAGTTAGCCGAAGAAGATATGCCACATCAGCCTTCCAGGCAGAAAAGTAAAGACTCCGGCGATCACCAGCGCGCCGATATAGAGCGAATAGGCGTGCCTGCGATGCGCCTTGACGTCCTTCCGCCTTGCCGCCAGGACCAGGATCGGCAGCGCGATCAAGGTGACGCCCGACAGGATATGGATAAAGCTGAAGGCGCCCTGATTGATCGTGCGGATGAAGAAGCTGGAGATCGCCACCGTGAACATGATGATGACCCAGCCCCAGCCGATGACGCGGTGGAAGGTCGTGCCCTTGGGCCCCACGATCTGAAGCGTGGCGACAACGAAGGCAATAAGGGCTGCCAGAAAGTGGATCTGTATCGCCGGCGACACGGTCATCAATGCAGAGATATCGGGCCAGTGCGGGTGGGAATATTGGTCGAGCAGGAAATTGTGCATCGGGATCGGACTTTCTTTGCGGGAGGAATTGCCGCATAAGAAACAGACCTCCCCCGACCTCATCACAAATG
>CBIHPL010000419.1:0-3792 GCA_966212005.1 uncultured Asticcacaulis sp. | reverse complement strand
CAGGCTGTCAGTGTGGTGCGGATCGTCACTCATGGTATCCACCTTCTAATTATCTACCGATAAGATATCCACGGGCTCGCGCCGCCACAAGGCCCGGACGTAGGCGCCCCCCTCCTCGCGGTTGCCGAAAGTAACGGTCGCGCCGGTATGCTCGCACAGGGTCTTGGCAATGAAAAAACCCAGCCCCATGCCGGAATGGCTTTGTCCAGCAGCTTTTCCGGCCGGCAGCTCATCGTCCTCGCCATAGACGCGCGACGAGATATAGGGCTCGCCCAGACGCGACAATATGTCCGGCGAAAAACCCGTCCCATCGTCCTCGATCGTCAGACTGACAAAGGACCGGGTGACGTCGAAAGACAGGAATACCGTCGTCCGCGCAAAGTCGGTGGCGTTTTCGACAAAGGCCGAAACGGCGTGCAGCCATTCCGGCCGGCGGCGGATGCGCAAGCTATCGACGTCACCGTCTTCGGAGGCCACCGAAATCACGAACTTGCGCCGGCTGGCGGCATACGGCGCCGCGGCGGCTTCGAGAAAGGTCTTCAGAGGGATTTCGTCATAGACCGAGTCGCGCTGTTCGGGTTTGGTCGACAGCGACTTCAGGATATCGCGGCAGCGCTGGCTTTGCGAAACCAGGAGCTGTGCGTCCTCATAGAGGGGATCCGTCTTTTTCAGGCTGCGCAGCATCTCCTTGGCCACGACCTGGATGGTGCCAAGCGGCGTGCCCAGTTCATGCGCCGCTGCTGCCGCCAGCCCGCCCAGCGCACTCAGGCGATGTTCCTTTTCCAGCACGGCCTGGGTGGCGCTGAGCGCCTGCTCCATCTTGGTCGATTCCAGCGCCGCCTGCCAGGCATAGCCGGCTGTAAAGGCAATTCCGACAATGATGGCGCTCAGGAACCCGTAGCGGTAGATGTCCGGCAGTTCAAAGCTCTGCCCCGGCAGCCACGGCAGTTCCAGCGACCAGAAGGCCAGCCCAAATGCGGACGCGATGGCCACCCCGATGACCGGCAGGGCGAAGCGCGTCGGCAGATTGGCGGCGGCAACCGTCGCCGGCGCGACCAGCATCAGGCAGAACGGGTTGTTGAGCCCACCCGTCACGCCCAGAAGCGCGGTCAGTTGCAAGGCGTCGAAGGACAGCTGGATCGCCGCTTCCCAGCCATGCATGCGGTGGGTATTGCGGCGATTGAGCGTCAGCACCAGGTTCAGCCAGGCACTTGCCATGATGATGGCCAGGCAGGTCCATAGCCGGATCTGGAACCCGAACCCATAGGCGATCATCAGGACCATGCCCGTCTGGCCGAGGATGGCCAGCCAGCGCAGCATCACCAGGGTGCGCAGACGCAGGTGGTCGCGCCCTTCGGTCAGGGTCAGGGGTGCGGCATCGTCACCGTTGAAAAAGGCCTGAAGGCGATTTAGGGTCCGGCCCGACATCGATACGTCCTTTATTTGATTTCGCCTTATAGACTGATCCGGCGCCCATGAAACAGATGACAAAAATACGCATCGGCATCATCGCCGCCGCCTTCGCGCTGCTCGCAGGCCTGGCCGCCTTTAGCTGGTACCAGACCCTGACCGGCCCGCGCGCGGTCACCAGCGAGATCGATCCCAATGCGCGCCAGCTCGGCGGCGCCTTTACCCTGACCGACCAGAATGGCAAGACCGTCAACGAAGAGATCCTGAAGGGCAAGTGGACGGCGGTCTTTTTCGGCTACACCTATTGCCCCGATGTCTGCCCGCTTACGCTTCAGTCGCTGGCGCGCACCAAGGCGGCCATGGGCGACAAGGCCAAGGACTTGCAGATCGTCTTTATTTCCGTTGATCCGGCGCGCGATACACCTGAAAATCTCAAGGCCTACCTGGAGAGCGGCGGCTTTCCAAAGGGCGTGATCGGGCTGACGGGTACGCAAGCGCAGATCGATGCCGTGACCAAGGCCTATGGTGCGACCGCCATCAAAACAGGCGAGGCCGACAGCTATACGTTCAACCATACCTCGATCGTCTATCTCATGGACCCCAAGGGGAATTTCAACGCGCCGCTGGCCGAGGACCTGCCGCCGGAAAAGAGCGCCAGGATGATTCGCGACATCATGCGCTCGCCTTATTAGGGAAGTGATTTCAAAGTCCGGCCGGACTTATTTTTCCTATGTTGCAGCACAATATAAATTGAACAGCCCTGTAACCATTTGGCAGCATGGTTGTGATAGTGTTAGCTATACGTTTGAGTAACCCCGGTAAGGCATCCAGATGCTCTATTCCCTGCATGAATATGCCTATTACGGCGCAGCCCCTTTCCGCGCCCTGGCGCAGATGACCCGGGATTTCTGGGGCTCGAAGCTAAATCCGGCTTCGGATACCGCCATAGGCCGCACCCTGTACGCCTCGGCCGAGCTGTTTTCCAACGTCACCAAGCGCTACGGCAAGCCGGAATGGGGCTTTGACAAGGTCGTCATCAACGACAAGGACGTCCGCGTCTCGGTGATCCAGGACTGGGACAGCCCATGGTGTCGCCTTTTGCGGTTCCAGCGTGACAATTCCGACCTGCGCCGCGCAGGCAAAAGCACGGCCGCCCCGGCGGTTCTGATCGTCGCCCCCCTGTCCGGGCACTACGCAACGCTTCTGCGCGGCACGGTCCAGCAGTTTCTGCTCGACCACGACGTCTACATCACCGACTGGGTCAATGCCCGTCAGGTGCCGGTGCTGGAAGGCCGTTTCGACTTCAACTCGTTCATCAACCACATCCGCGACATGCTGACCGTCATCGGCAGCCGCGTCCACGTGGTTGCCGTCTGCCAGCCCGGACCACCGGTTCTGGCTGCCGCCTGCCTGATGTCCGAAGACAAGGATCCGTGCCGGCCGGCATCCATGACCTTTATGGGCTCGCCGATCGACGCGCGGTTCAATCCGACCGTGACCAACAACCTGGCCCAGGAAAAGCCGTTCACCTGGTTCCGGTCCAACATGATCCACACCGTCCCGCCCCCCTATCCCGGGGTCGGCCGCCGCGTCTATCCGGGCTTCGTCCAGCTTTATTCGTTCATGAGCATGAACGAAGAGCGTCACACCGACGCCCACTGGGAATATTTCAATTCGCTGGTCGAGAACGACGGCGACGGCACGCAAAAGCACCTGGAATTCTACGACGAATACCTGTCGGTGCTGGACCTGACCGAGGAATTCTATCTTCAGACCATCGACCTGGTGTTCCAGAAGTTCGCCCTGCCGAAGGGTGAGCTGATGCATGAAGGCCGCATCGTCGACACCAGGGCCGTTACCGACATCGCGTTGATGACGGTCGAGGGCGAGAAGGACGATATTTCCGGCGTCGGCCAGACCCAGGCGGCCCACGCCATGTGTCCGAACATTCCGGACGCCAGGAAGGAACTGTACGTCCAGAAGGGCGCCGGCCATTACGGCGTCTTCAACGGCCGCAGGTTCCGCGATGAGATCTATCCGCGCATCCGCGACTTCATCGCCAAGAATGATGTTCTCAGCTAAGCGCATTCCGAAAGGTGCGCAGCGGTTTTCGGATAAAATGCGCGCATGGAGACTATTCCAACCTGCAGAGAGTTACGAACCCGGCCAGAGCCTCGATTTCGGCGACTATACGCTGCGCCTGCGAGTCAACGCCCGCGCGCGCCGAATCTCCCTGCGCATCGACAACAAGACCGGCGACGCCATCGTCACGGCCCCGCGCCCCAAGCACCTGAAGGACGCGGTCGAGTTCGCCCGCACACGCCACGACTGGATCTTGCAGACCCGGCGCGGGCAGGAGAAGCCGCAACCTTTTGCGCCCGG
>CBIHPL010000418.1:0-3820 GCA_966212005.1 uncultured Asticcacaulis sp. | reverse complement strand
GGCGGTGTGCGCCGGGATGGCGTCGGCGAACGTGGCCCTGGTTGCCGCGGCATTTCTGGCCTTCGCCATCGGTACCGTCAGGACGCGCAAGCCCGAAAAGCGCCGCCCGGTGCTGGCGCCCTATTTCCCCGAACCCGCGGCCGAACAGCCGCAGCAGATCGCTACGGAACCGTATCTCGAGCCAGGCGCGAAGATACCACCTTTGCCACTACCGCAACCGCACGATCTCGACTACGCCCGCACCACGCTTAAGCTTGCCGAGGTTTCGTCCAAGGAAGGCCGGCAGCTCTATTTCGACGGCGCAGCCAAAAAAGATCTGCATATGGCGATGACCGGCCTGCGCTTCTACACGCAATTCATCGTTGACGGCGGCTATCGCAACTATACCTCGCCGTGGCGGGAGTATAAGGACCTGGCGGAGTTCTACCTGAACCTGGCCAGGATGCACAATTCCCGTCAATGCCTGGAACTGGCGCGCAACGCCTTTGCCGCGTGCGACATGACCATCTATCCGGAACCATCGACCGAGCGCGTATCGCGCGAAGTCCTGCAGAACCTGCAACTGCTCAATCACGAACTGGCTGTCCGGCCAGGCGCGTGACGGTCAAGGCAGGACGGCATCGCCGATGTCGCCGGACGTGTGTCCGCCCTTGCCCCTCATATGTTGATCGAACCAGCCGATCAGCCGTTCAGGATGCAGGCCGAAGTGATTAAAGGCGTAGAAGCGCTGGTTCGATTCCTCGATCCACAAAAGCTCCTTCGTCTCCGCACCCAGGGCGTCGTAGATTTCCTGGCCGTTGCGTTCGGCATGGATCAGGAATTCGCGTCGCAGTTGCGCCATCAGGGTGGGCGTTTTCACCGCGTGGCCGTGAGGACGGGGCGTCAGTTCGTCCAGCCGGAAACCCGTCGTGTCGCGCAGGCGTTCATCGAGATGCGAAGCCGAGCGCACCGGGTCCATCCGCATCATTTCGGCGGCCTTTTCGATGAAGGTTCGCCCGGACACGGCGTTCAGAAGGACCAGCGCCCTGATGTGGGCAAAGGCTCCGGGCCACTTCGCCATGGCGACGACGATCGCGTTGGCGCCCACGCAGCGGCCGTAAAGGCCCGTTGTCATTTTCGCCAGGTCCGGGCGGCCCTGCGCGTAGCGCACAGACCCCAGCACGTCGCGGCACTCGAGAAGACCCAGCCCGCCGGTATTGCCGTTGGCCTCGCCGCTCATGCCGCAGTTGCGCAGGTCATAGGTAAGAATATTGTAGCCGGCATGGTGCAGATGGCGCAGTTCGGGCAGGAAGTTGACCTCGAAGCCGCCGAACATGACATGCCACGGCGGCAGATGTCCGGGATAACCATAGCGGTTGCAGCCCAGGGGATGGTTGATGATCAGCAGCCTGTCCGAACCGGGGGCGGGAATATACCAGGCCTCAAGCGGTGTGCCGTCCGCGGAGGGGAAAAAGCAGTCTTCATAGGCCATGCCATAGTCGCTGGGGCGGCGCAGGACGGGCGTGCGCGCGCCCTCCTTGAACAGCTTGGCGTACTGGTCGACCACAGGATCGAAAACATGGACGATCCTGTCGCCGACGGTCTTGGCGATGTTGGCGACATAGTCCGCGACCCTGGCGTCATTCTGGCCCAGGTCCCGGCCCACCTCCCTGCTGTCATCGCCCATGCGGTATCCTCCGTCGGCAAACAGAATCGCTAACGCCTGCGCATGTCAGGAACCAAGAGGGTTGTATCCGGAAGGATATCAGGAGACTGTAAGGACAAGGCAACGGACGGCATTGGAATAAATATTCCATTTTTAGCAATTGTTGAAATTGACCTTTCATCGCTACTGCCTCATGATATGGTTATGGTTAGGCAACGCTTTACATCCCTGGACGTTTTTCGCGGCCTGACGGTCGCCTTCATGATCGTCGTCAACACGTCGGGACCGGGCGCCGACTCCTTCGCCCAGCTGTCTCACGCCAAATGGTTCGGCCTCACCCTGGCCGACCTGGTCTTTCCCGCCTTCCTCTTCGCCGTCGGCAACGCCATGAGCTTTGGCGATCCTAAAGCGGGATCCACGGCCGGCTATCTGACCCGCGTCGTCAAACGCTCCGCCATCCTCTTCCTCCTCGGCTACCTGATGTACTGGTTTCCGTTTGTCCACGCGACAGCGGACGGCTGGGCGCTCAACCCGGTCGAACACACCCGCATCATGGGCGTGCTGCAAAGGATCGCCCTGTGTTTCCTGGCGGCCGCCATTGCCGTTCGCTACCTTAATGTCCCGAAACTGGCAGGCCTGTGCGCCATACTTCTGCTCGGTTACTGGGGCGCCCTGATGGCCTTCGGACCACCGGGCGAACAGCTTTCGCCGCTTGGCAATATCGGCGCACAGATCGACCGCGCCGTGCTGGGCATCAATCATATGTACGCCAAGGGCAAGGGTTACGATCCCGAGGGATTGTTCAGCACCCTGCCGGCCATCGTCAACGTTCTGGCGGGCTATCTGGCCGGCCGCTATATCCGGTCACAGCCGGACGTGCGCAAGCTGACCCTGGCGCTGGCCTGGGCCGGCGCCGCCCTTCTGGCCGCCGGTCTGGCGTGGAGCCTGGCGTTTCCATTGTCCAAGCGGCTGTGGACCAGTTCCTTCGCCCTGGTCAATATCGGTGTCGACCTGGGCCTCCTGGCGGGGTTGATTGCCTATGTCGAGCTGGCGAAGCAGCGGGCCGGCGTACGCTTCTGCGAGGTTTTCGGCCGCAATCCGCTGGCCATCTATCTGTTTTCCGAACTGCTGGTGACGGTGCTGCAACTGATTCGCCTGCCCTCGGGCGAAGGCCTTTACGACTGGGTCGGCATCCACGTCTTCCAGGCGGTCCTGCCCGGGTCCGCCGGCGCTCTGCTGTGCGCCGTCGCCTACATGCTCGTTTGCTGGGGTTTTGGCTATCTGCTCGATCGCAACCGCATACTGATCAAGATCTGACTGAGGATATCATGGCCGGACTACCCCTATCACGCCGTCATGCCCTGCTGGGCCTTGCCGCCGTACCCACGGTGGCGGGTGCCGGCCCTGCGGGCGCGGCCCAGGGCGTGCTGCAACGGCTGATCGGCCGGCGCGCGGGGCATTTCCGGCTGGAAGTGACCCGTGGCGCCGAACCCGCCTATGCCTATGACGCGCGCGGCGGACGAGTGACGGTGAAGGGATCGACGCCGATCGCCACGGTGCGCGGCGCCTATGCCTATCTCGGTGATCTCGGCCTGGCCCATACCAGCTGGGAAGGCCAGCGCATCGCCCTGCCCGCGCGCCTGCCGGATGCCCGCAGCGGACCGGTCACCTCGCCGTTCCAGCACCGCGTGTATATGAATACCTGCACCTTCGGCTACACGACGCCCTTCTGGGACTGGCCGCGCTGGCGGCGTGAAATCGACTGGATGGCGCTGCGCGGCATAGACATGCCGCTGGCCATGGAAGGCCAGGAATGGGTGTGGCGCGCCTTGTGGCAGGAAGAAGGGCTGAGCCCGGCAGAGCTGGACGCCTACTTCTCGGGCCCAGCGTTCGCGCCATGGCAACGCATGGGCAATATCGAAGGCTACCAGACGCCGTTGCCGCTCTCCTACATCGTCAAGAAGCGCGACCTGCAAAAACGCATCCTGGGCGCCATGCGGGAACTGGGCATGGAGCCGATCCTGCCGGCCTTCGCGGGTTATGTCCCCAAGGCCTTTGCCGAACGCCACCAGGACGCCCGCATCTATCGCATGCGGGCGTGGGAAGGCTTTCACGAAACCTACTGGCTGGACCCGGCCGATCCGCTGTTCGCCCGGCTGGCAGCGCGTTTCCTCG
>CBIHPL010000417.1:0-3831 GCA_966212005.1 uncultured Asticcacaulis sp. | reverse complement strand
CCAGGCTATCGCGCGGCGCCTCAGGTCTTTTATTTTGCCCCGCAGAAGCTGTGGTACCTGGTCTACCAGGGCGGCGATCCGATGTATTCGACCAGCAAGGACATATCGGATCCTCTGTCATGGAGCGCGCCGAAACCGTTCTTCGATGTGATTCCGGACGTGGTCAAGAGTCCGGAAGGTCACGCGGCCTGGCTGGACTTCTGGGTCATCTGCGACGATCAGACCTGCTATCTGTTCTTCACCAATGACAATGGTTCATTCTTCCGGGCAGAAACGCCCCTGAAGCAGTTCCCGGCGGGATTCCACAACATGACCGTCGCCATAAAAGGTGCGCGCGACGACGTGTTCGAGGCCAGCAACACCTATAAGGTGACGGGCACGAACACATTCCTCACTCTGGTAGAGGCCATCGGTCCGAAAGGACGCTACTTCCGTGCCTGGACAAGCGACAGGCTGGACGGTGAATGGCAGCCATTGGGCGACCATATGAATGTGTTTGCCAGCGCCGATAATGTGCGGTTCCGGGGAAGCGCCTGGGCGGAAGGCGTTTCGCATGGTGAAATGCTGCGCGATGGTGCCGACCAGACGCTGGCGATCGATCCCTGCAAGCCTCTGCAGTTCCTGTATCAGGGGCTGGATCCTGCCGGAAAGGCCAGGGAGTATATGCAACTTCCCTATAGCCTCGGCCTCATTAAGGCCGAAGGGCGGAACCCGATCAGCCGGTTGTGCAGGAAGTAGTTTTATGTAAGCGTTCGCGCATCGGCGCGAAGACGGGAGAGACGAATGCCACTGCCGGATTTCAGCATCAATGGCGAAGCCTTTGGCGAAGCCAGGATCGCTGACGAGGGGGTGGAATTGCGTGCGCTTGCCAAGACGGACTGGTTCTTCAGTCCGAACGGCCAGGCCCGACGCGAAAATGTTATCTCGGTTTCGGCGGTCATCGATCAGCCGGTCTTCACGATTTCAGCACATGTGGCTGTGGATTTCGCCGCGACCTACGACGCCGGCGCCCTCTTCGTGAAAGTGGCGGATGACAGCTGGGCAAAGCTTGCTTTTGAGTATTCCGCGGCGCACAGACCCACGATCGTCAGTGTCGTTACACGCGGCACGTCCGACGACTGCGATGGACCGGCGCTGGATAGCGACCATATCTGGCTGCGCGTGTATCGAAATGGCCAGACCCTGGCGTTTCATTATTCCGCGGACGGCAAGTTCTGGCATTTTGTCCGCTTCTTCACGATTCCCGGACTGGAAGCCGGCCCGGTTGAACTGGGGCTCGGGGCACAATCGCCAACCGGTTCCGGCGTGGTCGCCCGCTTTACCGACCTGTGTTTTGGAACAGCTCCGGTCAGCAATCTTCGCGACGGGCAGTAGGCCGACGGATATTCGTTTAGAGTCTTTATGTAGTGGCAGTTCGCCGCGCCCTGACGAAAACGGGGCGCGGCGAACTGTTTTAATTTTCCGCCGGGTTGTTGGCCGCCAGGAAAGCTGTCACGGTTTCCAGTATTTTCAGCCGCGCCGCTTCACCATCAGGCGCATAGTCTTCACGCGCCAGTTCCACATAGTCGACCGGTTTCCGTGCCGCCTGCAAGTCGTCACGCAGGCCGAGGCCTTGAGCGGCCGATACGAGGCCGCGACTTTCCTGGCGAATAAGCAGGACCGGGGCCGTAATTGCCGATGCCACGACCGGCGGTGCGTCGGGGCCAATCGACCTTTCCAGGCTTCTCACACTCATCGGGTTTTCAAGAAACGTCCTGGGCCACCTTGGCGACGGCGAAAGCGTGGTGAAAGCATCGCTGTCCGTCACCGGGGCAAAGGTTTTCCGCCAGGCCATATAACGGCTGGTGTCTGAAACGCCGTCGATCGACACGGCGCAACGAACCGTTCCGGTCTCCGCCAGTTTCAGGGCGGCGTAGCCGCCAAGTCCGGATCCGGCCGAGCATACCCGTCGCGGATCGGCCAGGCCCTGGCGCACAAGGGCTTCGATCCCGTCGCCAAGGTCGGACTGAAGCCTGGAGGTCCATTCGCCGGCGCCACGGTAGTTGGGCTGAAAGACGAGATATCCGCGTGACGCCAGCGCCTGGGACAGCCAGTTGAAATCGATACGCGCCTGCCCCCCCGGGCTCTCCTGCGGCAGGACGACAAGCGGCAAGTTTTTGTATGTCGGCTTGGGGGGCACGGTAAGGACGCCACTGATGGCGGTCCCGTCAGAGGTTGTGTAGGTGAACACCTCCTGTCTCGCGATCCAGTCGGTCGGTATTTGCGGGAAGTCCTCACCAACGGACGTGCTCTTTCCCTTTGAGAAATCGAGCAGGTAATAAGTGCCTGTCTCCTCATCGCCGACCACGCGTATCAGAGCCTTCTTCAAGTCGTCGGTGACCGATACGACCTCAACGGACTGCCCGGCCGACGCCGCCACGGCCCGTTCATAGACCTTGCGCAGGCGCGGCTCGCGGATGTCGTAGGCCGGTGTTTCCTGGTGCGAGGCAAAGCCCGCCAGACGCCACGAACGGGGATCGAAGATGGGGCGCTCCGACCCTGCGTCGTCGGCCTCAAGCGGCCCGGACAGCGTGCCCTTTTCATCGAGCGTGTAGTAATGGAAGCGGCGCGGTGCGTCCTTGGCATCATTGCCGTGCCTATCGCTGTCCAGGATCACGATCGACGCGCCATCCGCCGCCAAGCCGACCATGAACGGGGCAAACGTGTCCTTCGCCCGGACGATGTCGCGGCTGAGGACCGGCTTCCATTTGCCATTGACCTTCATCTCTATGCGGTAGGCCCCTTCGAGGAAGTCATAGAGTGTGCGGGCAACGATCGTTCCATCCGGCCTAAACAGCCAGTCGTCGACATACAGGGTCTCCCGTTCGATGTCGCCGCCGCCGTCATCCACCAGTTTGGCGCGGCCGGTTTCCGGATCGACCGTCCACAAAAAGACGCGCTGGGCGGGCTGGCTGCCGACGGACTGCCCGCGCATTTCCATGAACGGGCCTAGCAATTGTGCCTTGCCGTCGATCAATACGCGAGACGGCAATCCCAGCGCCTGGCTGGGAGCGTCGCCGATGTGCGCGCCTATGGGCGCCGATGCGCCGGTCAGCATGTTGACGGACGTTATCGCGTTTTCGCCGCGCACGCCGAAATATATGCACCTTGGCGGCTGGTTCATGTTGAGCAATGCCTGGGCCTGCCCTGAGTCTGCGCCACCCTGGGCTCCGGACGCGGCCGCAATATCACGTCCATTGAGTTGCTGAGGGTTGGCTTGCGCAGACGAGCCGGCGCATGTCCCACGGGTTACCGCACGAGAATCCGAAACAAGCACGTGGGTATCATCGGCCCAGCTAAGCGCGCTTACATTGTCGCCGCTGAGTTTATGATAGGCGTGCTGGCGGTCGGCGAAACCGTAACTGACCAGAATATCCAACCCGCCGACGTGTGTAATAAATGCGATCTGAGATCCGTCGGGAGACAAGGCAAGCTGCTTGAAATGTGGCGGCTTGGCATAGAGTTCAAGGGACGGCGGGGCATCGGTCGGTTTGACGCGCTTTGTCCCCCGAACGACAACTTCGGCGTCCTGGGCGTGCGCCACAGGGCTGCCTGCCGCGATGGCCGCGATGGTCGTCGCCATCAGAATTTTTTTCAGTAAGGCCAATTGTTCCTCCCCTTGCGCCTATGAACGTATCCGAACGACATCAGTGAAGCCGAAGGCTTGTCCCGCTTTCGTCTCGAAGACCAGGCTTAGCCAGCGACTGCCTTCACCAGGAGGAAAGTCGGCTCTAAGCTGTCCTTTGCCACTGTCAGTCTTTTCAGCGACCTTGCGGCCATCGATATAGAGGC
>CBIHPL010000416.1:0-3852 GCA_966212005.1 uncultured Asticcacaulis sp. | reverse complement strand
CCACGCCAACATCCTGCGCGACCACGACTTCCATGAGTTCAAGATGTCGGTGAAGGCGTCCGATGTCTTCCTGACCGTCGCCGCCTATACCGCCCTGGCCGACGCCATCGACTGTCCGTTGCATATCGGCGTGACCGAGGCAGGTCCCTTGCGCGTCGGCACGATCAAGTCGGCCATCGGGCTTGGCAACCTGGTATGGGCGGGGATCGGCGATACGATACGCGTCTCCCTGGCGGCCGATCCGGTCGAAGAGATCAAGGTCGGCTACGATCTGTTGAAGTCGCTGGGCCTGCGCCATCGCGGCGTCAACATCATTGCCTGTCCGTCGTGCGCGCGCCAGGGGTTCAATGTCATCGACACGGTGGCTAAGCTCGAGGAGCGTCTGGCGCACATCACCAAGCCGATGTCGCTGTCGATCATCGGCTGCGTGGTCAATGGCCCGGGTGAGGCGCTCTATACCGACGTCGGCTTTACCGGCGGCGGGGCGGGGGCCGGCATGATCTATATGGGAGGCAAGCCTCACCACAAGCAGGACAATGCCGGCATGATCGATCATATTGTCGAACTGGTCGAGGCTCACGCCGAGAAGCTGTAAGCCTTAACCCGCCTTGCGCAGCGCGTCGGGCTCTTCGGTCAGCACGATCTTGCCGCCGCCGTCGCGCATGAAGACGTCGATATCCGCCACCGGCACCGGACGTGAATAGAGGAAGCCCTGGATGATCTGGCAGCCGGCCTGGCGCAGCAGGTTCTTCTGCGCGCGCGTCTCGACGCCCTCAGCAATAATGTTAAGGTTCAGCGCCTTGGACAGCTTGACGATGGCGCGTATGACCGCTTCGGCTTCCGGGTCGGCGCCAAGATTGGATACGAATGACCGGTCGATCTTGATCTTGTCGACCGGGTAACGGCTGAGATAGCCCAGCGACGAATAGCCGGTGCCGAAATCGTCAAGCGCGATCGAGAAGCCCATATGGCGCAGATCACGCAGGACCAGCTGCGAAGCGTGGTCGTCGGCCAGCAGGACGCCTTCGGTGATTTCAATTTCGATTTGCGACGCCTGGGTCCGGGTCTCGGCCAGCATCTCGCCCAGGCTGGCGACGAAGCCGGGATGGCGCATCTGGGTGGCGGAAACATTGACCGCGACCTTGAGCCCGGGCCAGCGATGGGAGTCCTGCATGGCGCGGCGCAGGACGAAGGCGCCCAGGTCGTTCATCAGGCCGCATTCTTCGGCCAGCGGTATGAAGTAGCCGGGAGAGACCGGGCCGCGCGACGGGTGGGTCCAGCGGCACAGGGCTTCGACGCCGACGATCTTGCCGAAATGATCGACCTGCGGCTGGTAGACGACGTCCAGCGCTTCGATGTGGATCGCTTCGCGCAGGCCGGTTTCCAGCGTCTTGCGCAGCTTTATGGTGGCGTCCATCTCGACTTCAAAGAAGGCGTACTGCCCACGGCCGGCTTCCTTGGCGCGATAGAGCGCCAGATCCGCCTGACGCAGGGCTTCGGCTGGCTCCATGTCGCCGTCGCTAAGCAGGGTGACGCCGATCGAGCAGGACGAAAACACCTGGCCGCTTTCGAGCGTGACCGTGCCTGTAAGGGTTTCAAGCAGGCGCTTGGCCAGGGTGGCGGCGCTGTGGCCGTCGGTGTCGGTCTGGATGATGACGAATTCGTCGCCGCTCAGGCGGGCCAGGGTGTCGCAGGCGCGGATGACGCTGTTGATCTTTGAAGCGTGGTGACGGATCAGCTCGTCGCCGGCCAGATGGCCCAGCGTATCGTTGACGTCCTTGAACCGGTCCAGGCCGATGCACATGACGGCAACCTGCCCGCCCTGCCGCTTCATGCGTTCGCACGCCTGGCCCAGGCGGTCGGCGAACAGGGTACGGTTGGGCAGGCCGGTCATGCCGTCGTGCAGGGCCATGTGCTTGGCCTTGGCTTCGGAAGCGATGAGGCTTTGGGCGGTCTTTTGGCTGGTGTGCAGCAGGACCAGGGCGACCAGGCCGAGGCCGAGCGAAATCATCAGGACGGGACCGATGGTGCGCAGAAACAGGGTCTTGCCTGGCGTTTCAGGTTGCCAGGTCAGTTGCGCCATCGCGGCGCCCTTCGCGTCGGTAAAGGTGACGACGGCCTGTCCGGCGCGTGGTGTCCTGCCGGGAGGCAGGAGGGAAATCTTCGAGACCAGATAGCGGTTCGACAGCGACGCCATCTCTTGCGCCTTGATTTCATGCATGCCGACGACCATGAACGGCTTGTACTTCAGCAGCGGCGAATTCGCTGCGTCGGGCAGAATCAGGCTGGCGCCCATGATGTAGAGGCGGCCGTTAGCTGCGATAATCCTGCCGGCGTGGTTGCTGTCGGCGCTGTAGCCCCGGCCTGCCGCCATGTCCGACGCATAACGGTTACGCAGGTCGCGGGTCACCGCCTCGGCCTGGTTGAGTGTCGCCGTAAAGACCGAGGGATCGACCTCCTTGCCGTTGTGATAGGCGAAGCGGACCTTGCCGTCGGCGTCGAGCAGGACGTTCGATTCGAACTTCAGGTAGGTCTGGAAGTAGTCGCCGACATTGCTGCGCACCCAGGCGGGGTTATAGGTAACGGCGGTGCTGATCGTGGCCTGGTCCCAGATCGTGATCGGCGTCATCAGCATGGAATGATCGGCGGCGACCTGATCCATTCCCCTGCGGACAAGATTCTCCTCGCGCGTCCGAGCCAGGCTGTCCGCCTGCTCGGCCCAGACCCAGAGGCTGCCAACCAGCGCCATGACCGCGACGATAACAATCGCAGCCATAGGAACCATCAACTTCGCTTCGGTTGTGCCGTTTTTCACCCGGGCCTCATTCTGAGGGACATCATTTCGTCAGAGGTTTACATGAGAAGTCTTAAATTAAGGCAAACTACGGAAAACGCTTGATTTCAACCTCTGTGGCGACCCTGCTCGGCAGCAGTACGGGCCTTGACCGGCGGGGTTTTGCACGGCATTCAGCAGCACAACCG
Source organism: uncultured Asticcacaulis sp. (assembly GCA_966212005.1). Classification (GTDB taxonomy): domain Bacteria; phylum Pseudomonadota; class Alphaproteobacteria; order Caulobacterales; family Caulobacteraceae; genus Asticcacaulis. Next base: position 870 of record CBIHPL010000416.1, on the reverse strand, counting down.
GCCGCTTTTGCCCTGAGGTCCCCATGAAGCTATTCTACAATACTGCGTCGCCCTATGCCCGTAAGGCACGCATCCTTGTCCGCGAAACCGGTTTTCTGTCCGGTGTCGAAGAAGTGCTGGCCATTCCGGTCGAAAACCTGCCGGACCTGGTGGACGCCAATCCCCTGGCTCAGATTCCTGCCCTGGTCGACGACGAGGGCGTGCGCTGGACGGACAGCAGCCTGATCGCGGCCCGGCTGGATGCCTTGTCCGGCGGCAAGCTGTCACCGCAGGGCGAAGACCTGTGGGCCATGCGCCGTGTCGAGGTCGCCGCTTCAGGCCTGATCGAAATGCTGGTCAAGATGGTGCTGGAGTTCCGCCGGCCCGAGCAGTATCAGTCGCCTTTCTGGCTGAAGCGCTGGGAAGACAATCTGATGCGCGGCTTTGCGGTGATCGACAGGGACTGTCCTTCGCCGGACACGTTCGATCTGGCGGCTATTACGCTGGCGATCGCCGGGACCTATACCACCTTCCGCTATCCGCACCTCGACTGGCAGGGTGCCGCGCCGAAGGTTGCGGCGCTGACCGCCGAACTCGAAAAGCGGCAGTCTTTCATCGACACATATCCAAAATAAGAGCCTGAACCGTTGCGGCGGCCGGCAGCATCCTCTGTCTGCGATATGGTGCTCACGTACATAAGTACGCTCCGCTCCGTTCTCGCCAGCGAATACTTTTCGACTCGCCGGAACGGTTTATGTATAGGGGCAGTTTACATATAGAGTCCGATCCCTTGATACACCTTCCCCAAGCCAAGCTCGACCAGGTCATGGACCGTTTCCGCATGATCGAGGCGCGCATGGAGTCCGCCACCGAAGGCGCCGAGATTGTGCG
>CBIHPL010000415.1:0-3855 GCA_966212005.1 uncultured Asticcacaulis sp. | reverse complement strand
CTACATCAACAGCTCTGGCCTGACCCGCAAGGGTATCGAAGCCTCGACCAAGATGGCCTTCACCTTCCTGCCATGGAAGCTGAAGTATCTCGGCTTCGACGGCAACTACGCCAAGATCGAATCCTCGCTCACTGCTGACGGCTGGTATGACCTGCTGACCGGCGCACCGCTGCCGCCGCAGAACGAACCGTCTTACTACTACAACGCCTCGCTGTGGTATGACGACGGAACTACGACGGCGCGTATCGCCATCCAGGGCCGTGACCAGGTCTTCGATAACATCTCGGCTGCCGGTGCCAACACCGTTAACAACTACCCGAACCCCGCGGGAGGCCGGATCAACGTCCTGCCGTACAACCCGGGCTCGCCGATGTTTACCGAAAAGTCGACCTACGTCGACTTCAAGGTGACCCATAAGGTGACCAAGGAACTGGAACTGTTCTTTGAAATGCGCAATGCCAACAACGAAATCGTTGTTCAGTCGCAAGGTGAGTTCGCCCAGTTCGCGGATGGCACCAAGAGCCTCCTGAGCAGCAGCTGGCCGGGTTACCGCGTCACCTACGGTATCACCTTCCGCCGCTAAGCGTAGCGAAAGCCAACTATTAAAGCCGCTGTCCGGGACACCGGGCGGCGGCTTTTTGTTCCCCACAGATTACACAGATGCACACGGATTATCCGAGCAGAATATTGGTGGAGTGCTTAAGCTTGCATACTGAATGACAGCGCTCCGCGCTGTCGAAAGCCAGTCGGCTGTTCAGACGGATAAGCGCAAGGCCCATCGATCCGCTCGGATAATCTGTGTGCATCTGTGTAATCTATGGACAAATCTCTCATCGAATGATCGAAATTGGCTGCCTCTGATTAAAGTTGAAAACTTTTCACGCCGGGTTCAGACTGCTTCCGCGTTCAAAGCGTATCAGGTTCAGGGAGGCGATCAGCCATGACTTCCACCATCAACGCGACCCGCCGGGGCATTCTGGCGGCGGGTTCTGCGCTAGGCGCACTGTCAGCGACAAGCACAGCCAACGCGGCGAAGAAAAGGACCGTTGCCGTACCGGCCACGGACACCGTCTGGCTGGATGGCGCAGCGCCCATCCATACCGATGGCGTAACCTTCGGCGTGCCGTGGCCGCAAGGCGCGGTCAAGGCCAACGCCACTTTTGCACTGGGTGACCTGGCCGTGCAGTCGTGGCCGCTGGCGACCTGGCCGGACGGCTCGCTCAAATGGTCGGGCCATGCCATCGCTGCGACAGAGGCGCCTGCCAAATCCTATCCGCTTACGCCGGGCAAGCCCGCCGCCGCCAAGGCACCGCTAACCGTCACTGAGACTGGCGATGTCTTCACGATCACGTCTGGCGACATCGTCTGGACTGTGCCCAAGTCCGGCAAGGCACTGATTTCCGGCGCGACGCGTGGCGGCAAGGCCGTCATGGGCACTGTGACTCTCGGCGCGCTGGCCCAGGACGCGGCCTCTCTCGAAGACAAGCCGAGCCTTACCCAGACCGCTTATGAAGGTGTCACGAAGACCGCCGTGCTCGAACAAAAGGGGCCGGTGCGGACGGTCATCAAGCTTGACGGCGTTCATTCCGGCAACGGGCGCGAGTGGCTGCCGTTCAGCGTCCGCCTCTACTTCTATGCCGGCGCGGCCTCGGTGCGCATCGTCCACAGCTTCATCTTCGATGGCGATCCGCAAAGGGACTTCATCCGCGGGCTTTCAGTGCGCGCCGCGGTGCCGATGCGCGATGAGATGTACAACCGCCACGTCCGTTTCTCCGGCCAGAAGGACGGCGTGTGGGGCGAGGCAGTGCGCTCGCTGACCGGCCTGCGCCGCGATGCTGGCAAGATCGCCAAGGACAACCAGATTGCCGGTCGCGCGGTCAACGCCGCCGACATCAGCCCGCCGGTCACCAAGGGCCTGAAGTGGATTCCGGCCTGGAGCGACTTTACGCTCTCGCAGACGACTGCGGACGGCTACAATATCCGTAAGCGCACGCTGGAAGGCCACGCCTGGGTGCCGGCCGCCGGCGACAACCGCGCCACCGGGCTGGCTTACGTGGGCGGGGCAGGGGGCGGTGTGGCGCTTGGCATGAAGGATTTCTGGCAGCGTTGCCCGTCGCGCCTCGATATCCGTGGTGCTGCCTCCGACGAAGCGAGCGTCACGGCCTGGATGTGGTCGCCTGACGCGCCGGCCATGGACATCCGCCCGTTCCGCCCCGTGTGGGGCATGGAGGCCTATGCCGCCCAGAACGAAGGGCTGGACATCACCTATGAGGACTATGAACCCGGTTGGGACCAGTCCTACGGTATCGCCCGCACGACCGAATTCACGCTGTGGGCACTGGATGCGACGCCTACGCGCGACCGCTTTGCCGCCATGGCGCGCAACGTGTCGCAAAGCCCGTTCATGACCGTATCGCCCGAGCGCCTGCACCACGCCGGCGTCTTCGGCGAATGGAGCCTGCCCGACTCATCGACCCCGGTAAAGGGTGCGATCGAAAAGAAGCTGACGCATCTGCTCGACTACTACATCGCCCAGATCGACCTGCACCGCTGGTACGGCTTCTGGGACTATGGCGACGTCATGCACACCTATGACGCAGACCGCCATGTCTGGCGCTACGATATCGGCGGTTTTGCCTGGGACAATTCCGAACTGTCGACCGACATGATGTTCTGGATGGCTTACCTGCGTTCGGGCCGCGCCGACGTCTTCCGCCTGGCCGAAGCCATGACGCGCCATACCGGCGAGGTCGATGTCTATCACATCGGCCCCTATCGCGGATACGGCACGCGCCACGGCGTCCAGCATTTCAGCGATTCGTCGAAACAGGCGCGCGTCAGCCAGGCCGCTTTCCGCCGCTACTACTATTACCTGGCGGCCGATGAGCGCTGCGGCGACCTGATGCGCACGCTTGCCTATTCCGACGACGCCCTGACCCGCGTCGATGTGGCGCGCAAGACCGGCCGCGTCGCGCCGCAGGATCCGGAAAAGATGAAGGTGACGCCGCATTGCAGCTTCGGCACTGACTGGGGATCGTTCACCGCCGCCTGGCTGACCGAATGGGAGCGCACGGGCGATACCAAGTGGCGCGACCGCATCGCCAACGGCATGAAATCGATCGCCACCTTCAAGAACGGCTGGTTCACAGGCGGCGCGCCCTTCGACGTCAAGACCGGCACCTTCATCGATCCGGGCGACAAGATAAGCCTGTCGCACCTCAATGGAGTCTTCGGCGTCTTCGAAATCCATATGGAACTGCTGAAGCTGATCGACATTCCGGCCTATAAGGCGGTGTGGATCGACTACTGCAAATACTACAATGCTCCGGAAGCCGAACTGACGGCGCGTCTCGGGCGCCCGCCCGGGCCGCGCAATCTGCGTGACGCCCATTCGCGCTTTACGGCCTACGCAGCGCGCGAGCTGAAGGATCCGAAACTGGCCGTCCGCGCCTGGGAAGAGTTCCTCGACGGCTTCCGTGGGCGGTCCAGCACGGACTTCGCCACCCAGACCGTCAAAGGCCCCGATGTCCTGCATGAAACCGTTGAAGACCTTAGCGTTTCGACCAATGCGACGGCGCAATGGGGGCTGGCGGCCATCGAAAACCTGGCCATTAATGGCGAAATTGTGGAGACAGCCGGGGCTAAATATCTTAAGGGGTAAATGTCCGACAATTAAAATGAGGGAGATGTACATGCTTAAAACGCTGACCGCCGCCGCGGTTTCGGCTTTGCTGCTTGCCGCCACATCAATGGTTTCCGGGGCATCCGCAGCCACGCTGACCGCCGAAGCCACGTTGAAAGCCGACCAGCCCGGTCCCAAGATCGACAAATACGTCTATGGCCAGTTTTCCGAAC
>CBIHPL010000414.1:0-3856 GCA_966212005.1 uncultured Asticcacaulis sp. | reverse complement strand
GCAACGAAACGCCGATCACCGAACCGCGCACGGCTTTCCTGAAGCGTCTGGCCGATGATACGCGTGCGCTGGACGGGACGCGTCTGGTCAGTGCAGCGCTGATAACCGAACGTCAGATTGTCGATGGCCATATCGACATGCATATCGAAGATCCGCTGGTGGCGTCGCTCGATGTCATGGCGATCAACACCTATAATGGCTGGTACGGCAACGACAAGATCGAGGACGTGCCGGCAACGACGTGGCGCAGTCAATTCAACAAGCCGCTGATCCTGTCGGAGTTCGGCGCCGACGCGCAGTTCGGTTTCCACGACGCTGCCGCCAAGCCGCGTTTCAGCGAAGAGTACCAGGCGCTCTTTTATACGAACACCCTGGCCATGGCGGACAGGATTCCATTCCTGAGCGGCCTGTCACCCTGGATTTTGAAGGACTTCCGCTCGCCGCGCCGCCAGCACATCTATCAGAAGGGCTGGAACCGCAAGGGCGTGGTGTCGGAGACGGGACAAAGGAAGATGGCGTTCAAGGTGCTGTCGGACTATTACGCCGGGAAGGCGGAACAAACTCGGTAGCATTTCGGGGTTTGGGGCCAAAGAACGTTTCTTGGGACCCCACAAACCTTTTCTATTCCAGGGAAAACTTGGGGCCGCAGGCCCCAACCCCCGGAACTCTACCGCGTGCGTTGCCCCGTTCCGCGTGTAAACACCCGATCGCCCTCGATAACCTCTGCCGCCGCCAGGTCGCGCGTGTCGTGCAGAGCGTCGTAGATCGGCGCAAAATCCGTTCGCGCCAGGTCGAAGAGGCTGTCGATCGACGGCAGGACGAAATAGCTCTCCTGAAAGTCATCGATCCGGTACAATGTTCGCATCACGCGCCGCAGGTCAAAGCCGATACGGTTAGGTGACGCGTCTTCCAGGGCAAACCGCGTTTCCGAAAACGATGAAAGAATACCGGCGCCGAAAATCCGCAAGGCTCCGGCCTCCTCGACCAGTCCAAACTCGACCGTGTACCAGTAAAGCCTGGCCAGCCGGTCCAGTTCTCCCATTCGTCCGGCGCGCCGGCCGCCCTCGCCATAGGCCTGCATAAAGTCCGCCATGACCGGGTTCATCATCATCGGCACGTGACCGAAGACATCGTGAAACACATCCGGTTCCTGGAGGTAATCCAGCTCATGGGCTTTGCGGATAAACTGCCCGGCCGGAAAACGGCGGTTGGCCAGGTGGTCGAAGAAGACATCATTCGGCACCATGCCCGGCACGGCCACCACCTGCCAGCCTGTGCGCCGCATCAAAACGTCACTTAATGTCTCAAAATCAGGAATTTTATCTGCGTCAATCGGCAGGTCGCGCAATCCGTCCAGATAAGCCTGGCATGCCCGCCCCGGCATCAGGGCCACCTGGCGCTCAAACAGCGTCCGCCACACATCGTGCTCTTCCGCAGTGTAGGCCTGCCAGTCCTGCTCTATCGTCCAGTCCGGCCGCTCTGGGACATAGCCCCCGACCACACCGTGCTTTTCCGAAACGACTTGATCCATGGCATCCTCCAATGAAGAGAATGCCATGGATCTGGTTTCATTTGCAAATATCTTTGCTGTGAAGGAAGCGATGTGCGGACACGTAGTTCGGCGAAGCCAAAAGTGTTCGCGGTTTTCCTCTTAACATCGCGACAAAACTAAAGCCTACAAACCGGAGTCGGCAATCAGCTTCTTCATGGCGTCGAGATATGCGATATATGCCTTGCGGCCCTCCGCCGTCAGCGTGACCAGGGTCTGCGGCTTCTTGCCGACAAAGGCCTTGTCGATAACGACATATCCGGCCTCTTCCAGCTTGCGCAACTGCACCGACAGATTGCCGTCCGTTGCCTGGAGCTTGGCCTTCAGCAGGGGGAAGTCGGCCGAGCCCGCTGTCGACAGGTAGGCCATCACCCCCAGGCGCAATCGTCCATGAATGACGTCGTCGATCGCGTCGATGTTGAAGTCGTCCATGGCTCAGCCTTTTGCCGACCGCATCAGGATCAGGCCAGGGACCACGGCGAACAGAACCAGACAGCCGGCATAGGCCAGCATCTGTTCAGGCAGTGTCGCCAGAAACGCCACGGCCGGCGCGGCCACGAAGCAGCCGGCGCAAACCAGCTTTAGCCAACCCTGTCCCGACATGACCGCTGCAACCCACCAGCCGATACCGTACAGGATCAGGATGGTTGGCGCGATCAGCGCCGTCATCGTTTCGACAGACTGGACGCGAACGCCAGCCGCCGTCATGCAGATGCCAAGCGCGGCGATGGCGAGGCCGATGGCCGCCCAGACAGAATTGACCGCTTTACTGGCGGGGTGGGCGGGGGCCCTTAAACGGTTCATCGGCAGGAAAAAGGTCAGGCCGAAGACGACGCCGGCCGTCAGCCAGATTGCAAGCGGATACCACGGATTGCCCTGAAGAACGATGCCTGCCTCAACGCCATATTGGGCGATGGATGCCAGACCGAAAACAAGGCCGGCCCAGAACAGGACCCCGCCATTGACGACCGAACGGGTGCCGTCTTCGGCCAAGGATTTCATGTAGGCGATATCGTCGTGAAGAGTCGAGTTGGACATGACAGGTTCCTTTGTGAACAGCTGAGACCCAAAGTACCAAAGAACTTTATTTTGTAAAGTACTTTTATGAACATCGCGCTGAAGTCTTTTGACGCCGCTCCCCTTGTCAGCCGATGAAAACCCATTAGTTTCAAATGTCAGCATCTATCGAAAAGCGGGGGTCATCGTGCATATTTTTCTTAAATCCCTATATGTCACCTCTGCGCTCACCCTCGCAGCGTGCGCCACGCCTTCACTTTCACAGACCTTGCAGAGCCCGATGACGACTGTTGCCAAAGAGACTCCGTCCAATCCGAACACAGTTGCAAAGGGCGCCGCAGATCCGCGCGCCTTCCTGGACGCCATCGATGGCAAGGCGGCGCTGGACTGGGCGATTGCACGCAATCAGAAAACCCTGGCCAGCCTGTCGCAGGATCCGCGCTTCAGCCGGTTCCAGGCCGAGGCGTTGAAAATCCTTCAGGCGACCGACCGCATCCCCACCCCCGGTTTTGAACGCGGCGGCATGATCGACAACTTCTGGCAGGACGGCGATCATCGCCAGGGTGTCTGGCGCCGCACGACCTGGGAATCGTACAAGACCAGCGATCCGAAGTGGGAGGTCATCTTCAACGTCGATGCCCAGTCGAAACAGGACGGCAAGACGTGGGTCTTCGGTGGTTCGGACTGTCTGCCGCCGGACAATCGCTACTGCCTGATCAGCCTGGCGGACGGCGGCACCGATGCCCGTGTCGTGCGAGAGTTCGATACCAGGACAAAAGCTTTTGTCCCCGGCGGCTTCGACCTGCCGGCCGGCAAACAGAATGTCAGTTGGGTGGACAAGGACACCCTGTACATTTCCCGCGAATGGCAGCCCGGCGAACTGACGACCTCGAGCTATCCCTACATCACAAAAAAGCTCAAGCGCGGCCAGAAGCTGGAAGACGCGGTCGAGGTCTTCCGCGGCAGCAAGGACGATGTGTCGGCCGGGCGCTACGTCCTGCGCGACATCGATGGCGCCTATGTCATGGACATGTCCTACGCCAAGCCGAGCTTCTTCGAGACCGTGACGACATTCTATACCGATGCGGGTCCCGTCACACTGCCCTTCCCGCGCAACTCGGATTTCGAGGCCTACCACAAGGGACAGGCTGTCTATCGCCTCAAATCCGACTGGACCAGCGCAGAGGGCACCGCGTTCAAATCGGGAGCGATCATTTCCTTCGACCTTAAGGCCGCGCTTCAAGACCCTGCGAATGTCGAGCCCACGATCGTCTTCATGCCCGGCGCGCA
>CBIHPL010000413.1:0-3863 GCA_966212005.1 uncultured Asticcacaulis sp. | reverse complement strand
GATCAGATGGCTTCGACGGCCAGAGCGACGCCCATACCACCGCCGATGCACAGCGTTGCCAGGCCCTTCCTGGCGCCCGAGCGTTGCATTTCGTGCAGCAGCGTCGTCAGGACGCGCGCGCCCGACGCACCGATCGGGTGGCCGATGGCGATGGCGCCGCCGTTGACATTGACCTTGGCCGTATCCCAGCCGAGTTCGCGGTTGACGCTGATCGCCTGAGCGGCAAAGGCCTCGTTGGCTTCGATCAGGTCGAGGTCGCCTATGCTCCAGCCGGCCTTCTTAAGAGCGTTCTGCGTCGCGCGGATTGGGCCAGTGCCCATGATGGCCGGATCGACGCCGGCGATGCCGGAAGCGACGATTTTCGCCAGCGGCTTCAGGCCGCGGCGGTCGGCTTCGGCGCGCGACATCAGGACAACGGCGGCGGCGCCGTCATTGAGGCCCGAGGCGTTACCGGCGGTGACAGTGCCTTCCTTGATAAAGGCGGGCTTGAGGCCTGCCAGGGCGTCAAAGGTGGCACCGTGGCGGATATATTCGTCCTTTTCGACGACGACATCGCCCTTGCGGCCCTTGATCGTAACAGCGGCGATTTCAGCGTCGAACTTGCCGGCCTTTTGGGCGGCCTCGGCCTTGTTCTGCGAAGCGACGGCGAACTCGTCCTGTTCCTGGCGGCTGATGCTCCACTTGGCGGCGAGCTTCTCGGCCGTCTGGCCCATGTGATAGTTGTTGAAGGCGTCCCACAGGCCGTCGCGGATCATGGTATCGACCAGGCTCAGGTCGCCCATCTTCTGGCCGGTGCGGATATAGGCGGCATGCATGGCCATCGACATGCTTTCCTGGCCGCCGGCGACGACGATCGCCGATTCACCCAAGGCCACTTGCTGGGCGCCCAGAGCAACGGCCCGCAGACCGGAACCGCAGATCTGGTTGATCGACCAGGCAGGGGCGTCCGTCGGAATGCCGGCCTTGATCGACGCCTGCCGTGCCGGCCCCTGGCCCTGGCCGGCCTGAAGCACCTGCCCCAGAATCACTTCGTTGATATCGGCAGGTTGCAAACCGGCCCGTTCGACCGCCGCCTTGATGGCGATGGCGCCCAGTTCGTGCCCGGGCAGGGTGGCAAGTGCACCGAGGAAAGACCCCACGGGCGTGCGGGCTGCGGATACGATAACGACTTCGTTGAGGGACATAGGCTCTCCTTGAGTGCGCGTACGGGGAGAATAAACGCTGATTTCACGGGCAGTTAAATTACCTGAGGCGCGAAATCAAGGCTGGGCCGCCCTCGCCGACTGAACACTGATTACACATTGTGTGCACCTGCGTGATAACGCGGTTCCGGTACACAATCATCGGCCGCGCGGCGAAATGCTGCGCAAAAACATTTGCAGCATCCATAAGGGGCAAAAACAGATTTCGTCAATTCACAAACCTTTGAATTTTATTATTTATTTTGCACCGCAACTAAAGACTTTACGCATGAGCAAAAAAGGGTTTAACCTTGGCTGCATAAGGCCTTGCGCACTTGGCGGGCCATAAAACAAGACTGGAAACAAGGAGTGCGACAGTGAGCGAAACGAAAACGCGTAGCAAGCGCGGCGAAGGCGACCGGGTCATCATCAAGAAGTACGCGAACCGGCGCCTGTACAACACCGCCACCAGTTCTTATGTCACGCTCGACAATCTTTCGGACATGGTCCGCCAGAATGTCGACTTCGTTGTTTTCGACGCCAAGACCGGCGACGATATCACCCGCTCCGTCCTGGCCCAGATCATCTTCGAAGAAGAAAGCCGCGGCCAGAACCTGCTGCCGATCCAGTTCCTGCGTCAGCTGATCAGCTTTTACGGCGACTCGATGCAAAATCTTTTGCCGACCTATCTCGAAATGTCGCTCGACGGCTTCGCCAAGCAGCAGGAGCGTTTCCGCTCGCAGTTCCAGCAGGCTTTCGGCGGCGCGCCCGGCATCGGCTATTTCGACGAGCAGGTGTCGCAGAACCTGGCCATGTTCGATCGCGCCATGCGCATGTTCTCGCCCTTCTCCTTCGCCAATGCCGCCGGTGGCGCGGCGGCCGCTCCGGAAAGCGACGCGCCCGCTGCGCCGCAATCCGCGCCGCGTGAGACCGACACCGTCCGCGAATTGCGTGAACAGATGGAAGCCATGAAGGCCCAGATCGACGCTCTGGCCAAAAAGGGCTAAACAAACCGATCTTTTAGTATTGTTGGTGTAGTTCTATTCGCATGAGCGACAAAGAAGCATCCCTGCCCGTCCCCGCCGGTCCGGTCATCGACCAGACCGGCGCCCAAACCGGCGCCCAAACCAGCGAACGGGTGCGCCCGCGTAAAGGCCGTTCGGCATCCACCGCCTCCGACCCGATCTTCGAAGCCCAGATACTGGGCGGCGGCGAAAAGCGCGGTCTGCGCGGCGGTCCGGAAACGCTGGAGCGGGCAAAATCGACCTACCTCAAGTCGGAATATTCCGGCCCCAATGACCGCCGTCCTCGCCCCGGACGCGTGACGAAGACGGAAATCTGAGCCGTTACGTTAACCCTGATAGCCGCTTTTTCCGTGAAACATCAGATATTTATAGTTTGACCGCGCCCCGCCCTTAACCACGGCACGGCTCTTGCACCGCTTCGCGCATCTGTTGCCCGGAGTTCCGCATGTCGAAAGCCAACTATAACCGTTTCACGCCGTCGCGCCTGGCCATGCGCGCCTTCGACACCCTGGTCGTCACCCTGATTTTCGCCGTCTTCGGCTGAGCCACGCCGGTACCGGCACACAAAAAAGCCCGGCGCAACCGATGCGCCGGGCTTTTTTGTCGGTCGACATCGGGCTCAGGCGCCGAAATCGATGTCCTTGCGCGCCGAGATGGCGGTAACGATAAAGCCGGCCAGCACGTCCATCAGGATCATGGCGGTCAGCAGGAAGAAGGTCGATGTCGAAAACGGCCGCAGCAGCAGGAATTCCACCAGCGCCACGATGAACAGCATCATCGACAGCGAGTGGTTGATGATCGCCACCTTGTCCGACTTGGTCGACTTCAGCAGTTCGAAGAACAGGCAGATCAGCGCCCCCAGAAGGATGATGTCACCGACCTGGATCACCCATTGGGTACCGGGAGACGGCATGGGGAGAGTGACGATGACCTGGGTCATGGCGTTGTAGGCCGCATTGGTGTCCGGGCCGCCGATCCAGGAAATGATGGCGAGGATGTTATAGACGAACCACGGCAGGGCTAGGAGCGGGAAGGCAGTAACCAAGCTGACATTCCTTTGTACGGGCTTGCGGGGCTGGTCGTCCAGAACGCCTATGGCGGTTTCCACGCCAATGGAGGTCTTGGGGTCGTTGAACAATGGCAAAGCGCAGTCCTCCCCATCCTTGTCCGGCCGCCCCCGATTGGGCCGGACTGAAAGCGCATCCCGATACCTGTGCAACGTCGCCGGTCCGGATGCGCAACACGCAGATCACTCCGCTTCGCTGACCTTGCCAGGTTTGCGTAAACGGCGGTTTAACCACATTACACCCGGAAGGTCGGTTAGCGCTACGGCCAATCGTCCGATATTGGTATATTTCGATTGACCTGTTGTACGGGCGCGATCATCGACCGTCTCAAGCAGGGTCGTGAACCCTTCCCGGTTGACCAGGGCCGGCAGATATCGATGCATCTGATCGAAGTACGGCAGACGCAGGAAGACGTCCCGCCGGATCGCCTTCAGCCCGCAGGCCGTATCGTCGCAATTGTCATTCAGCAGGTTCTTGCGGATGCCGTTCGCCCAGCGCGACGCCCATTTTTTCGAGGCCGTGTCCTGGCGATTGCGGCGCTGGCCCGCGACCAGGCCGACGTGTGGAGGCGCGTCGCGCAGAATCTGCGC
>CBIHPL010000412.1:0-3871 GCA_966212005.1 uncultured Asticcacaulis sp. | reverse complement strand
GATGATATAACTCATGCCGTTGGACAGCCGGCCGTAGCGCGCGTCCGGCTCCGGCGCGCGGTTCGACTGCTCGTGGGGAAAAGCGACCGGCTTGACCGGTCCTGCCGACGCGGCCGGCGGCGCGCACAAGGCCGCCATTACCGCCAGCCCCGCGCACATTATGTTCGATTTCATTCCGTTCCCCCACAGGTCATGGGCGCATATAACGCCGCTTCCGCGCCCGCGTAAATAAGCCCGTGGCAACGGAATGCGGTCTTTGACGCCAACCATGGGCCTGATCGCGGACGAGCCTCTCAGTTCGCAGGAAGCGGAGGTGCTCCACAGGCGAAAACGGCTGCCCGACACTTGCCTCCTGACAGACCTAAATCATTAAACGTATTCAGATTTTATGCTTCACTGCGCATTATTGACGGGCGCCTGTCCCGTCAGGCGCACAAGGCGTGGGCCGGTCAGGTCGCTTCCTCAAAGGCTCCCCTGGCCGGCCTTCCCTATCCGATCCCCGCCAGATGCCGCAGTACGCCCGCCGCCGCGCCCAGAAAGACGATCCAGACAGGTGGCGTCCTGAAAGCCGTCAACAGGCAGAAACCAGCCACCGCAAGAAGGGCGTCGACCGGGTCGGCGACAGCGCCGGTCCAGACGGGGTTGTAAAGGGCGGCTGCCAGGATGCCCACGACCGCGGCATTCGCGCCCATCATCGCCGCGCGTGCGCCGGACAGGCCCTGAAGCCAGGACCAGAAGGGCAATACGCCGATCAGCACCAGCATCCCAGGCAGGAAAATGCCCGCAAGCCCGATAGCCGCACCTGACAGGACGGCCAGGGGGTTGTGCGTATCGGAAAAGGCCGCTCCCAGAAAGGCAGCGAAACTGAACAACGGGCCAGGCAAGGCCTGCGCAGCGCCGTATCCCGCCAGGAAGGTTTCCGCTCCGATCCAGCCCTGGTCGACGGTGGCTTGCTTAAGCAGGGGAAGGACGACGTGGCCACCGCCAAAGACCAGAGCGCCGGACCGGTAAAAGGCGTCGAAATACGCGACCAGCGGGTTGCCGGTCACGACAGTGAGCAGTGGCCCTGCGGCCAACAGCAACAGAAACACCGCCAGGGCGGCGAGTCCCGTGCGTTTCGACACGAAAGCCTGGGTGGCGGCGTCAGGCGCGGCCTCTCCGTCCCGGCACAGGACAAACCCGGCAATTACTCCAAGGACGATGGCACAGGCCTGCATAGCCGCGCCCGGAAAAAGGGTGGCGATCAAGAGAGCGCTCAGGCCGATGGCAATACGGGGCGGATCGGGCGTCAGTGTGCGCGCCATACCCCAGACAGCCTGGGCCACAACAGCCACGGCGACCAGTTTAAGGCCGTGAATAACCGCCTGCGCCCACGGCCCCGACATGAATTCGACGCCGACGGCGAACGCGATCATAAGAATTGCCGACGGCAGTGTGAAACCGGTCCAGGCGGCAAGCGCCCCCAGCGGACCTGCGCGTCTGAACCCGATGCCGAACCCGACCTGACTGGAGGCGGGCCCGGGGAGGAACTGACACAGGGCGACCAGGTCAGCATATGCAGCTTCATCGAGCCATTGCCTGCGGCGAACGAACTCATCCCTGAAATAGCCGACATGGGCGATGGGACCGCCAAACGCCGTGAGCCCGAGTTTCAGGAAGACCCACAGCACTTCTCGCGGATGGCCCGCCGGTCCGCCCGGCTCAGGGCGTGTCATTTGTCAGGTCTCCAGTTAATCTTACCACTAATACTTTACCGCCCCGCAGCTTATTTTTACAAAGCCGCCCTTCATATTACCAATTATTAGCGATTAAGCATTTTTATTGCCTTTGTGCACAAGTGCACGAAAGACGCGAACAGAGAGGCCGGACCGGCGTCGAGGAACGCACCAACCGGGAGTATTGCGTATCATGTTTTTCCATAATTCCATGGCATCCGACAGATCTTTTATCGAGGCGCTCGAGTCGTCGCAGGCCATCATCGAATTCACGCCACAGGGCCGGATCGTTCGCGCCAACAGCAACTTCCTGAACGCTGTCGGTTACACCGAACGCGAGATTGTCGGGCAGCACCACAGTATCTTCTGCGCTCCGGAATACGCAGCGACGCAGGCCTATCGTGATTTCTGGACGGACATGGCGTCGGGCAAGTTTCGCACCGGGGAGTTCAAGCGCATCGGCAAGGGCGGGCGCATTGTCTGGCTCCAGGCGTCCTATAACCCCGTGGTCGACAGCAGGGGCAAGGTCATCCGCGTCGTAAAACTGGCTTCTGACATTACCGAGGAGAAGGCGCTGAGCCTCGATCACGCCGGCAAGGTCATGGCCATCGGCCGCGCCCAGGCCGTGATCGAATTTACGACCGACGGCATCATCCTGACGGCCAACGACAATTTCCTTGAAACAATGGGTTACAGTCTCGACGAAATCCAGGGCCGTCACCACAGCTTGTTCTGTGATGCGGACTTCACCCAGTCGGCCGAATATCGCCTGTTCTGGGAAGCGCTCAGCCGCGGCGAATTCCGCGCAGCCGAATACCGGCGCGTCGCCAAGGGCGGCAGGCCCGTCTACATCCAGGCGTCCTACAATCCCATTTTCGATGACACGGGTGCGGTCATCAAGGTCGTCAAGTTCGCGACCGATGTAACCGAAAAGGTCAATCGCCGCCTGTACAATGACGGCATCAGCCGCGACATCGATGGCCAGCTCAACGGCGTCCTGTCGCAGATGGACGCCGCCAACCAAATGGCTTCGGGAGCCTCCAGCGCCTCGACCGAAACCAGTTCGATCGTAAGCGCGGTCGCCGCCGCCGCCGAAGAACTGAGCGCCAGCGTCCGCGACATCGGCTCCAACATGCTGTCGGCCAAGTCGAGCGTCGAAGGCGTCTTCAAGCATACAGAAACGGCCAACAGCTTTGCCGCGAACCTGTCCGAATCCGCGGGCGCAATGAACAATGTCGTCGCCTTCATCCAGAACATCGCCTCGCAGATCAACCTGCTGGCGCTGAACGCGACCATCGAATCCGCGCGTGCGGGGGATGCCGGCAAGGGCTTCGCCGTCGTGGCGTCGGAGGTCAAGAATCTCGCCAACCAGGCGGCAGCCTCGACCAAGACGATCGGTGAGGAAATCAACAAGATCCAGGCGGTGAGCGCGGAAGTCGCCACAGCGCTCGAGTTCATCTCGACCTCGATGACCGACGTCCTGGCCAACGTCGGCAATGTCGCCAGCGCCATTGCGCAGCAGGAAGCCGTCACCGGTGAGATTTCAGGTAACATGCAGTCGGCCGTGTCAGCGGTCCACGAGATCGAGGAAAGCCTGGTGCGCATCACCGAAGCCTTCACGGTCGTGACGTCGTCGTCGGCAACCGTGAAGACAAACGTGGAAAAACTGGTCG
The DNA here is from genome assembly GCA_966212005.1 of uncultured Asticcacaulis sp. Lineage (GTDB taxonomy): Bacteria > Pseudomonadota > Alphaproteobacteria > Caulobacterales > Caulobacteraceae > Asticcacaulis. Next base: position 483 of record CBIHPL010000412.1, on the reverse strand, counting down.
CCTGACAACAACGGCCAGCACAAACCTCATTCGATTGTCCATTTTAACGCCCCGCCCGCCCAGGCGGGGCTTTTTTTCGAACGTTTGCCCGGCAAGACGTGATCACATTCAATCACGCAGACACATGAATAAGTCGGACTTATGACCATTAATTATCATTTATCATACATTTGCAGTTGACACGCGCATTGTTAAGCATAACCTAAAGGCGATCGCGCCAGACATGGTCAACTCCAAGCACATCGGTGCACGGATAAAAGAGAGCCAGGGCCGCTCAGCAGAACAGAATGCGCTCCATCCCCGAAGGAGCGAGCTCAAGAGGGAACATATGATCCGATTTAAACACTCGCCTGCGAAGGCGACGCTTCTTTGCACGTCCGCGCTGGTAGGCGCCCTGCTGGCAGCTACCCCGGCCTTGGCCCAGGACGCCGCTGCGCCCGACGACGACACCGGTGTCGTCGTGGTGTCCGGCTTCCGCCACCG
>CBIHPL010000411.1:0-3872 GCA_966212005.1 uncultured Asticcacaulis sp. | reverse complement strand
CCTGTCAGATCGAGCACCGCAACGGTTTGGACCGGCGCGGACTGCCGCATCATCATCGGAATGAAGACGCTGGCGGCGAAGATGGTAGGCAGGGTGAACAGGGACAGCCAGAAGCCGACAGTCCGCACGAAAGCCAGGTATTCGCGCCGCGCAATCAGGAACGTCTTAGACATGGCTGCCCCCGGTTGGTGAATTGGTCAAGACGATAAAGGCGTCGTGCAGGCTGGGTTCGCGCGCTTCGAAACGCGTGATGTCGAGCCCCTTCACGAAGGCGGCCTTGAGCGCCGCGTGAGGGCTGGCGCCCGGCTCCAGCTCGCAATGCCACAGATGCGCCCCCTCGTCTCCCGGCCCGGATGCTTCGACATGACGGATGCCGGGAAGCATGCGGATATCGGCTTCGCTGACATGGCCTTCCAGCTCAAGCGACCGGGGCGCGGCCGCGCGCGCCTGTTTCAGCGTGCCGTCGAACACCTTGCGCCCCTTGGACAGCATAACGACGTCCTGGCACAGCCGCTCGGCGTGGGCCATGACGTGGGTCGAAAACAGCACCGTGCCGCCGCGCCGGGCGATGTCGCGGATGACGTCTTCCAGGCTTTGCTGGTTGACCGGATCGAGGCCGGAAAACGGTTCGTCGAGGATGACCAGTTCCGGCTCATGGACCAGGCACGAGATCAGTTGCACCTTCTGCGACATGCCCTTTGAGAGCGCGCTGATCTTCTTGTTGATCGCGTCACCCAGGCCATGCTGCGCCAGCATGTCCTTGCCACGCCGGCGCGCCACCGACGCCTTGACGCCCTTCAGCTGCGCCAGGAAGACGATGACGTCGATCGCCGTCATCTTTTTATAGAGGCCGCGCTCTTCCGGCAGGAAGCCGATACGGTCGAGCATCTTGTCGCCCGCCCCGCCCAGCACCGTGATCCTGCCTGCCGTCGGCGCCGACATGCCGAGAATCATGCGAACGCTCGACGTCTTGCCCGCGCCATTCGGCCCCAGGAAACCGCAGATCGAGCCCTTTTTGACGCTGAAACTCAGGTCGCGGACGGCGTGAAAGTCGCCGTAGGCTTTCGAAACACCCTCCAGAACGAGGGCCGCATCGCTGGACATTGGAACCTTCCCCCTCAGCCGTCTGGTACCATGATCTTATCCGCCATCGCGCGCCAGGGGAATCGGAAAATAAGGCGGACCCCGGCCACTTGGTTAACGCGAAAACCGTCATTTCGCCGCAACCGCAACACAAAGCAGCCTCATTTCAAATAACGCCCCGATAGCTAATTGTATTAACGGGTGAAATTCAAATGTAAAAATGTGATTATGAGTGTGCGATGCACCAAAAGCCGCCGCCTTTTGGCCTTCAAGCTTGTCGTTAATAGGTTCGCAGTCGCAGCGGTACATCTCCGGGCCGCGGCGCTGCCAGTATCCCCCCACCGAGTATCACGACTATCTCCTCCTCAACTCCATAGGGATTGCAAAATGAATAAGCGCTTTACAGAAATCGCCGTCACGGCCGCAGCTGTCGCCGCTATCGCCGCTGTTGCCGCTACGCCGGTGCTCTCCTCGGCTCTGGAAGACGCCAAGGCTCCGCAAACGGCTGAAGAGGTCGCCGTCGACGCTGGTGCCAGTGTCTCGGCTTCTGAATCGGTTTCGGCTTCTGCAGAGCCGGCTCCGGCTCAATAAGCCAATCCAGGCCATCTGAGCAAATGCCTCCGGACTTGCCTCCGGAGGCATTTTGCATGGGCCGACGCCGGATATGTTTCGCCTGTGGATTGAGCGCGTATCGCGTAAGGATTTGATGTGGAACGGCTTTCCAGCCACTTTTGCGCCCAGATCGGCAGCAGAATGGCGGATCATCACATGCATAGAGGATTTGCCATGAAGACCCTGATCATCGCTACCGCCGCCACCTTGACCCTGGCCGCCGCCGCCGCGCCTGTCCTGTCGCAACAGACCTCAGCCACGACCGAAGCCGCAACTGACGCAGAGATCTGCGTCGCCGCCGATACGCAGTCGTCGTGGGCGTCGGGCAACGCCTCTTCGCGCATCGCCCAGACCAATAAGACCGTAGCCGACCAGCAGGCCTATTGCGCCGGCTTGAAGGCTGCCGCCGGCACCAATGCCGCGACCACGGCCACCACCGACAACCGCGGCTCGGTCGGCGACAATTCGGGCGCCACCGGCACGCAGACCACGGACGCCACCGACACCGACGAAGCCGCCGGCATGACAACGACGATGAAAAAGCCGGCCGTCCCGGGCCAGTAAGGTCCGCCGCATCGCAAAAAAGCCCCGCAGTTACCTGCGGGGCTTTTTTTAGTCCCCTCTCCCCGCTTGCGGGGAGAGGGCTAGGGTGAGGGGCGATCTTAGCTCCCACAAACGCTTACAGACCCAATTTCGCCTTCAGCAGTTCATTGACCGTAGCCGGATTGGCCTTGCCCTGCGTCGCCTTCATGACCTGACCGACGAACCAGCCAAGCGCCTGCGGCTTCGTCGCCACTTCGGCAGCCTTGTCCGGATTGGCGGCGATGATCTCGTCGACGGCCTTTTCGATGGCGCCGGTGTCGGTCACCTGCTTCAGGCCATGCGTCTCGACGATCTCGGCGGGGCTGAGTATCCCCTTCTCGTCCCACATATGCTCGAACACCGTCTTGGCGATCTTCGAAGAGATGGTGCCGTTCTCGATCAGCTCGACCAGGCCCGCGATGTGTTCCGGCGGGATCGGCGACTCATCGATTTCGTGGCCGTCCTTCGACAGCCGCGCCAGCAGTTCGTTCGTCACCCAGTTGGCGACCAGCTTGGCGTCACGGCCCTTCGCAGCCTTTTCGAAATAGTCGGCACGCGCCTGATCGCTGATCAGCACCCCGGCGTCGTAGGACGACAGACCGTAGGCGCTCTGGAACCGCGCCTTCTTGTCGTCGGGCAGTTCGACCAGATGCTGGCGAATGGATTCGATCCACGCCTCTTCGATTTCGAGCGGCAGCAGGTCGGGGTCGGGGAAGTAGCGATAGTCGTGCGCCTCTTCCTTGGACCGCAAGGAGCGCGTCTCGACCTTCACGGCGTCGAACAGACGGGTCTCCTGCACGATCTTGCCGCCATCCTCCAGGATTTCGATCTGGCGGCGCGCTTCGAACTCGATGGCCTGCTGCATGAAGCGGAACGAGTTGACGTTCTTGATCTCGCAGCGCGTGCCCAATGACTCACCCGGACGGCGGACGGAGACGTTGCAGTCGGCGCGCATATTGCCCTTTTCCATGTCGCCGTCGCAGGTGCCCAGATAGACCAGGATGGTGCGCAACTTCTTGAAATAGGCGACGGCCTCGTCCGACGACCGGATGTCGGGCTTGGAGACGATTTCCATCAGCGCGGTGCCGGCGCGGTTCAGGTCGACATAGGTCGCGTTGGGATCGAGATCGTGGATCGACTTGCCGGCATCCTGTTCCAGGTGCAGGCGCTCGATGCGCACGACAATCGGGTCGGCGTCCTTGTCGGCTTCGACCAGCACCTCGCCCTCACCCACGATCGGGTAGAAGAGCTGCGAGATCTGATAGCCCTGCGGCAGGTCGGGATAGAAGTAGTTCTTGCGGTCGAAGCGCGAGAAGCGGTTGATCTGCGCCTTGAGCCCCAGGCCGGTCTTGACCGCCTGCTCGACGCAGTAGCGGTTCAGCACGGGCAGCATGCCGGGCATGGCGGCATCAACGAGCGAGACCTGCTCGTTCGGGCCTGCGCCAAAGCCGACCTTGGCGCCGGAAAACAGCTTGGTGTTGGAAGCGACCTGGGCGTGGACTTCCAGCCCGATGATCAGTTCCCACGGCCCGGTCCGGCCTTGGATGAATTTGGAAGGGTCGGCGGGGCGAATATCGAGATCGTTTGTCATGACA
>CBIHPL010000410.1:0-3890 GCA_966212005.1 uncultured Asticcacaulis sp. | reverse complement strand
CCGAGCACCTGGACATCCGGCTCGATTTCGCCCCCGGAGGCGGTGGGCGGGGCCCTACAGACCGATTAACAAGCATTGGTGCGCGTCAGTTCGCCCCCACCCCGCCCACCATCGCAAGCGATGGTCCCCCCTCCCCGCAGAGCAGGGAGGGCGAAGTTTTCTCTTCAATCAGCGTGATTGGGGCGCAGCCGTACTGGCCCGCACAACCAGTTCATGGCCCAGCGTCAGGTTTACCCGTTCGATCGCGCCATTTTCGATGATGTCGAGCAGCAGTTCCACTGTCTTGACGCCGATTTCGTGCATCGGCTGGCGGATGGTCGTCAAAGCCGGCTGGGCGTACTTGGCCAGGCGCAAGTCATCAAAGCCGGCCACAGACACATCGCCTGGGCAGCTCAGACCCGCGCCACGCAGTGCATGGATGGCGCCGAATGCCATGTCGTCACTGAAGCAGAAGAGGGCGGTTGGCCGGTGCGCGCCCTGGATCAGTTCCGTGGCGCGGGCAATACCGGATTCGATCGTGTAATCGCCATTGACGATCTGCATGTCCGTGAGTCCCAACGCCCGGGTCGCCTGCTCGACGCCGCTCAGACGGCCGCGGCTGGTTGGACTGCGCATATCGCCGGTAATCACTCCGATGCGGCGATGGCCAAGCCCATGCAGGTGCTCGATCATTTCACGCGCGGCAGCGGTGTTGTCGATATTGACGCTGGAAACCGGCAGGCTGCCGCTGAACTCGCAGCCATTGACCACGGGGGCCGCGGCGCCTTGGCGGGTCACGCGTTCATGCAGGGAGTCCGGAAGGCTGTGACCGAGAAAGATCAGGCCGTCGGCTTCCTTGCGTTTCAGCAGGGCGGCATAGGCTTCATCGCTGCCGACAGCCGAACCGATATCGCCCAGCAGAACGGCGTAGCCGGCGGCTGAAGCCGTCTCTTCGACGCCGCGGATAATGTTGGCGTAGAAAGGGTTGGCGATGTCGGGAACGGTGACGATGATGCGGTTGCTTTTCAGCGTGCGCAGCGATTTGGCCATGGCATTGGGCTCATAGCCCAGTTCGGCGATCGCCTTTTCGACCCTTTCCAGTACGCGCGGCGATACGTGCGTATAACCGTTGAGTACGCGCGACACCGTTGCGGTGGAGACGCCGGCCAGATTGGCGACATCAGAGATGGTCGACATATAAACATCCTGTTGCGGCGCGTTCCCGCACGCCGCAAAGGCAATCCCTAGACCGCGTTGGCGAAAATGCCAACCTTTAACTTATTCAAGCCTTGACTTACAACGACTTGAGATAGGTGACGCTCTCGGCCAGCGACTCGAAGATCGGCCGGACGTAGGGCTCTTCCTGTTCTACGAAGAACTGCTTCACACCTTCGGCCTTAGCCGCTTCGAAAGCCGGCTTCCACTTGACGATCCCCTTGCCCAGCTCGACCGAGCGGTAGCCTGCGCCATCCTTGACCATGTCCTTGATATGCAGCAGGTCGACGCGCCCCTTGTATTTCCTGATCATGGCGGCCGGATCATGGCCGGCGGCGGCGACCCAGCCCAGGTCGAGCTCGAGGCGTGCCTTGTCCGAACCGGTCAGCATGATGTCGAGGCCCGACCGGCCGCCGAAATCATCGAACTCCATCGGATGGTTGTGATAGGCGAACTTCAGTCCCGCCGCCTCAATCTTCGGCACGATCTGCGAAATGATCTCGGCATTCTGCTGGTAGGCGTCCTTCGTCATGGCTTCGCTCATGGCCTGGACCCAGGGCTTGGAAGAGTCGATCGGACCCGGCGTCTTGGGTGACGAAGCGACCAGCCAGCCAGCGCCAAGTTCCAGGGTATCGTTGATGTGCTTATCGATATCGGTCGACAGGGCGCCCATGTTCATGTGGCAGGCGCGTGCCTTGAGGCCGGCGTCGGCCAGCTGGCCCTTTAGGACCTGAGCCGTGCTGCCGTAAAGGCCCGCAGTCTCAATCACGTCGAAACCCAAGGCCTTCAGTTTCTTGAGCGTGCCCGGAATATCTTCCTTCATCTGGGCATTGACGGTCCACAGCTGAACGCCCAGGGGCCAGTTTTTCTTGATCAGGCCGCCTGCCGCGCCTGCCTGTCCTGCCGCCGCAAATGCGGCCAGCGCACCGGAAGCGCCCATAAAATACCGCCGTGATACGTCCATGATCCTGTTTCCTTTTGTGAGCCCTGACCCTTGCGGACGAGCATAGCATTGCCTCTGGGAGAGGACAGCCTTAGCAGAGTTGTAATCGATTTCAAGCTGTGATAACCACAATATCGAAGCTTTCATTGCAAGGTGTCCCCAAACCTGCTTGCTCCCCGGTGGTTACGCCCCCGGGGATATTTTTATCCGGAATCGGATCGATTCATTATGCGGCGCCCGGCTATCCTTCCGGGCCTTGCTAAGGAGACGATATGCCGAAAGTCCTTGTTGCCGTTGATGTTCAGAAAGGTTTCGTCAGTCCGTCGTCCCAACATGTCCTGAAACCGATCGAAGCCATTCAGCATCGGTTCGATCACATCGTCTTCACGCGTTTCTACAATCCCGACCCATCGCCCTTTCGGCGCATCCTGGACTATCATGACCTGGCGCCGGGCAGCGAGGGCGTCGAACTGGCCGTTACGCCCCGCGCCGACGCCGTCATTATCGACAAGCCGAATTACAGCGGCTGCAATGACGAACTGGAGCGGCACCTTGCTTTATGGAAGTCGAGCGAGGTCTATGTCGCAGGCATCGCCACCGAGGCATGCGTCATGAAGACGGTCAGCGACCTGTTCGAACAGGACATCGTGACCTGGGTGATCGCCGACCTGTGCGCCAGCGACAAGGAGCATCGCTTCCACGACATGGCGATCTCGATCCTGGGCACTTTGATCGGCACGAAACACCTCGTCAACAGCGCCGAAATCCGGCCCGACATGCGCTGATCCTTGCCGATTTTTGTCGGGCAGGGGCTTGGCGGCTCATTTCCGCCTTACGGACGCGTCGTCAGGGTCAGGCCAGGATTAACGGACGCGGATAGCGATCATGACGGCCTACGAGCAAATCACCGGCAGCCTTGCCCTGTTCGGGCGCCATCTGGCGGGTCTGGGGCCGCAGGGGCTGGCGATCAATGCCGGGCTGACGGTGCTGATCCTTGTCGCCGCCTTCCTGATTATCAAGGGCCTGAACTGGCTGATGTGCCAGGCAGTGTCTCACCTGCCGGGTGAAAGCACGGAGGCGCGCAAGGCGCGCGCTGGCAAGGCGCTTAAACTCAGCCGGACCGTCGTCAGCCTTGTGATCTGGCTGGTCGCGTTTTTCATGGTGGCCAACGTCTGGGGCATAGATATCATCGCCTGGGCGTCGAAAGGCTCAGGGCGGTATATTGCTTCGACGACCTTGCGCGTCCTGACTGTCCTGGTCCTGGCGACCCTGGCGGTCGAAGCCGTCGGTCTGTTTACGCGCAAGACGCTGAACCGCTTGCGTCGGGAAGGCGATCCACGCCGCGGCGCGCAGCTCGATACGCTTGGGCCTCTGGTCCGCCGGCTGCTGCAGGTCGTCATCATCGGCCTGGCTATCATAACCCTGCTGAGTCAGGTGGGTGTCGAAATCGCGCCCGTACTGGCGGGCGCCGGCGTCGTCGGCGTGGCGGTCGGCTTCGGCGCCCAGACCATCGTCAAGGACATGTTGACCGGCCTGTTCCTGATTCTGGAAGACATCGTTGCGGTCGGCGACATCGTCCAGATCGGCGCCTTCAGCGGTGAGGTCGAGGATATGACCCTGCGGACGATCCGCCTGCGTGGATCCGACGGCACGCTCCATATCTTCCCGTACGGTGAAAGCCAGGTCATCCACAACATGACCAAGACCTTTTCCTATGCGGCGTCGGACCTGCCGGTGCCGCAGCGGCTCGTGA
>CBIHPL010000409.1:0-3892 GCA_966212005.1 uncultured Asticcacaulis sp. | reverse complement strand
CCCGTTAAGACCGTTTGACCGACACCATAGTAATGCGTCTCAGACCTTTCCCGCCGCGAAGGAACCCGATCCATGCGCAAATTCCGACTGGCGTTTACCGCCGCCTTGTCCGCCGTCGCCATCACGGCGTGCCAACAGTCACCGTCCGTCGCAGCCGCCGGAGACAAGCCATTCACCGTTACCGAAGTGGCGAAGTTCGACGCGCCCTGGCTGTCGAAGGGCGTAGCGAAGGACGTTGCGGGCACACCCAGGGTCGACGATAACGGCCAGGGTTCGCTGGGCGATATCCTGGCGGCGCCCGACTACGCCACGACAGGCACGGTCTATCTTACGTTCAGCGAGCCGGGCGATGGCGGCAATGGCGCCGCCCTTGCCCGCGCGAAGCTGGTCCTCGACGCCGAGCCACATCTGGAAGACCTGACCGTGATATGGCGTCAGACCAAGATGGCCGATACCGACTTCCACTATTCGCAGAAGCTGGCCCTTTCGCCGGACGGCAAGTACCTGTTTGTCACCGCCGGTGAGCGCAACAGGAAGACGCCTGCCCAGGATATCAAGGTCAATCTCGGCAAGGTCCTGCGCCTGACGCTGGATGGCAGGCCCGCGCCGGGCAACCCCTACGCCGCTCAAGGCGGGCAGGCCGCCGAGGTCTGGAGTTACGGCCATCGCAATCTCTATGGCCTGGCCTTCGATGCCGAGGGGCGTCTTTGGGAAGACGAGATGGGACCAAAGGGCGGCGATGAACTCAACCTGATCGTTGCCGGCAAGAACTACGGCTGGCCGGTCGTGTCGAACGGCAGCGATTATGACGACGCCGACATCCCGGATCACCCGACGCGGCCGGAATTCGAAGCGCCGAAGGTGTGGTGGAATCCGTCGATCTCGCCATCCAGCCTGATCATCTATTCCGGCGACAAATTCCCGCAGTGGAAGGGCGACGCCTTCATCGGCGCCCTGTCGGGGCAGGCCTTGATTCGCGTCGACCTGAACGGCGGCAAGGCGACCAAGGCCGATCAATGGGACATGGAAACGCGTATCCGCGACGTCGAGCAGGGGCCGGATGGCAATATCTACCTCCTCGAAGACGGCGACGGCCGCCTGCTCAAGCTTTCACCCAGGTCCTGAATTATCTTTTCAAAATGACCGGGAGTTAATATGCTCCCGGTCATGATAAAGTCCCTGCCGGAGTGGCTGCAGCGCGCCTTGCGCAACCGCGTCTTTCTGCTGTCGCTCGCCCTGGCCGCCATGGTGCTCAGCCTGGCATGGTCTTACCTGCAAAATGACTTCCATCGCGGCCAGCTCGATCCGAAAATCCCGTTTCAGATCTACACGCCGCCGCCGGCGCCCGACTATCGCAAGGCTGACAGCTGGTTTCTCAACCCGGCCATCGCCCGCTATTCTGCCGACCCGCGAAAGGTCGACGTTTTTTTCATTCACGCCACCAGCTATAATGGCGGTGGCGGCTGGCTGGCGCCAATCGACAAAGGCACTGCGGCGCGTGAGGTCGAACAGGTCCAGCTGCCCAACTATGCCGGACCATTCGCGGTCAGCGGCAATATCTATGCTCCCAAATACCGTCAGGCCAGTCTGTTCACGCAACTGACCGGCCGCGAGGATGCGCGCCAGGCGAGGGAATTCGCCTATACGGATATCGAAGCCGCCTTTGAACGCTTTCTGAAAAGCCGCCGCGGCGGGCGGGGCTTTGTCATCGTCGGTGTCGAGCAGGGGGCCTTGCTGGCCCAGAAGCTGATCCGTTCTCGCGTCGTCTCCGATCCCGCGCTCAAAGCCCAGGTGGTCGCCGTATATCTCATGGAAAGCCTGGTGCCGGCGGAGATCAATGGCAAGTCCTATCTCGATCTGCCCATCTGCGGCGCGCGAGCCCAGGTCGGCTGCGTTGTCGCCTACCAGACGGTCGAGTCGGAAGCGCCTGAAAACCTGCTTTTGCTTATTCGCCGGGGCGTCTACTGGAACGATGCCGGCTATCTGGAGGCGCTTAACAGCCGCCCGGCGATCTGCGTCAATCCGCTCACCGGCGCCGCCGGTGGCGGAGGAATCGACGAAAAGGCGTCGCTGGGCGCGACCAATGCCACGGGGCTGGAGTGGGGGACACCGGCCCCCCTGATACCGCACAAGGTGTCGGCGCGTTGCCTGCGCGGCCTGCTGGCGGTCGACAAGCCGTCCTCGCCGGCTTTCAAATCCGCCGATACCTGGGAAGGCGCGCGCAAGGTCAACAGCTACAATCTGTTTTATGGCGACCTTCAGGCCGATTTCCAGGCGCGAGTCGACCTCTTCCGCGCCATGCCAGATACAAATTGACTTGACTGTGCGGCGCGGACTAACTGCCTGAACGAAATGTGGTGAGGCATGATGGTGGATCAGACGGAACGGACGGATCAGACACCGCGGGCGATTCCCGACAGCGTGACCATCTGTATCACCAGCTGCGGCCGCCTCGACCTGCTGGAAAAGACGCTGGAGACGTTTCAGCGTTACAATACCGGGGGCAAATATATCGTCTCGGAGGATTCCGCGGACGATGGCGTGATCGCCGCCGTCAAGGCGCGCATGCCCTATGCCCAGGTGCTGACGGGCGAAGGGCGCACCGGCCTGATGACGTCGATCGACCGCCTCTATTCGGCGGTTGAAACACCCTATCTCTTCCATCTCGAAGACGACTGGGCGTTCGACGGGCCGGTGGATTGGGAGGGGGCCTTGGCGGCGTTCGACGCCAATCCGAAAATTACCAATGTCACGGTGCGCGTTTTTGAGGAGATCAAGGGCAAGTATCGCCGGCGCTCCACGCCTGAGACCTATGCGGGCCGGGAGTTCGCCCATATCAGCCCGAAGGCGCATCCCGAATGGTTCGGCTGGTCGCCCAATCCAGGCCTGTTCCGCACCGAGATCTATCACCGCTATAAGCCGTTTAACCGCGTGACGCCCGATCGCATGTCGGCCATCATCAAGGAGATCGGTACCCAGGCCTTCCTGCTGCCAGGCGTTGCACGCCATATCGGTCACGGCCGCAATGTTTCCGACCCTGGCACGGCGCCCCGGCCGAAAAGCAAGATCGGCAAGTATATCCGCTTCTGGAAGTACCAGCTATATTACGCAGGCATCCTCAAGTCGCCGTTCTAAGCGGTCTAAAAGGTACTGCCGGAATTTGGCGGAACGCCGGCGCATTTTGAAGTCAGTTCAGACCCTCCCAGGATGCGTCATGTCCAAGATCGATTTCAAAGCCGAATACAAGTCTCTCTATAGCGCGCCGTCGAAGGATTTTGTCCTGGTCGACGTGCCGCCCCTTCCGTACCTGATGTATGATGGCGCAGGTGATCCCAACCGGGCGCCGGAGTACAAACAGGCTGTCGAAGCGCTCTATTCGCTGTCCTACACACTTAAATTCATGTCAAAGCGGGCGTTTGACCGCGACTATGTCGTGGGACCGCTGGAAGGGTTGTGGTGGGCGAACGATATGTCGACCTTTGTCACGCGGCAGAAGTCGAAATGGTCCTGGACCATGATGATCATGCAGCCGGAGTGGATCACAGTCGACCATGTGAAGGCGGCGCTGTCAGAAGTCATGATGAAGAAAGGGCTGCCCGGCGTAGAGCAGGCGCGGCTAGAAGTGCTGGACGAAGGGTTGAGCGCCCAGATACTGCACATCGGATCCTACGACGACGAAGGCCCGACGCTTAAGCGGCTGCACGAGGAGTGGCTGCCGGCAAACGGACTGACCGAGACCGGCAAACACCATGAAATTTACCTCGGTGATCCGCGTAAGGTCGCGCCGGAAAAGCTCAGGACCCTGCTCAGGCAGCCGGTCAGGAAGATTTAACGAACCACGCGCGTGCTTTCGCGGCATCGTCGGCAATGGCGGCTTTCAGGTCTTCGAATG
>CBIHPL010000408.1:0-3901 GCA_966212005.1 uncultured Asticcacaulis sp. | reverse complement strand
GAAGCCGCCCCTGCCGCCGCCTGATCGCAGGCACGGCCCCTTTACCGAAACCAAGGAACTGGTCGCCGGCTTCTGGATCTGGGAAGTCCGCAACATGGAAGAAGCGGTCGAATGGGTGAAGCGCTGCCCGAACCCGATGTTCGGCCCCAGCGACATCGATATCCGTCCGATGTACGGCATGGAAGACTACAAGGACTGGGACAAGGACGGCGGCTGGCTCGAGCAGGAAGTAAAGCTGCGCGAAGACATCGAAGCCAGGAACGCGTGAGGGCAGCTCACACTCGGCGTGGAATAGCCGCTTGGCATCCGTAAAAATCCGAATATGGTCCGGGCATGACCACAGCCATTGCCCGGACCATCGACGCCATCTGGAAGATGGAAGCCGCCCGTATCATCGGCGGTCTTGCCCGCAGGGTCCGCGATGTCGGCCTGGCCGAGGATCTGGCCCAGGACGCCCTGATCGCCGCGCTGGAACAATGGCCGGTCAAGGGCATTCCGCCCAATCCCGGTGCCTGGCTGACTATGACGGCAAAGAACAAGGCGATCGACCGCCTGCGCCGTGACGCGAACCTGCGGCGCAAACTGGATGAACTGGGCCACGAACTGGAAGACAAGGCCATGCCCGCCGAAATCGCGGAAGGCATTCAGGATGACGTGCTGCGGCTGATCTTTACCGCCTGCCATCCCCTGTTGCCGCATGAAGCCCAGATTGCCCTGACGCTGCGCATCGTCTGCGGTCTGACGACCGAGGAAATCGCCCGCGCCCAGATGGTGCCGGAGACCACCGTCCAGCAGCGCATCGTCCGCGCCAAGAAAAAGCTGGCGGAGTCCGGCGTCGGCTATACCGACATCGCACCCGAAGATTTCGACATCCGCCTGGGCGCCGTGCTCCAGGTCATATATCTCATTTACAATGAGGGCTATTCGGCCTCGAGCGGGACATCTTATCTGCGCCTGTCGCTGTGCGAGGAGGCCCTGCGGCTGGCGCGCATGTTGGTTTCCTCCGCCGGGGACGAGCCTGAAATCCACGCCTTGCTGGCACTGATGGAATTGCAGTCGTCGCGTGCCCGCGCCCGTACCGACGCCAAGGGCACGCCCGTTCCCTTGCCGGACCAGAACCGCAGCCAGTGGGACCGGTTGCAAATCGCGCGGGGCCTGAAGGCGCTGGAAAGATCGCGCAATCTGGGTGGGCCGCCGGGGGTCTATTACCTGCAGGCGGCGATCGCGGCGTGCCATGCCCGCGCCGTGACACCCGACGCAACCGACTGGCCGCAGATCTCCGCGCTTTACAGCCTGCTGTACGACATGACCCAGTCGCCAGTCGTTCGCCTGAACCATGCGGTGGCGGTCGGCATGGCGTACGGCCCAATGAGCGGCCTGCAACTTCTGGCCCCGTTGCAGACGGAAGCGGCGCTCAAGGATTATCACCCTCTGTGGGCAGCGCGTGGAGAGCTGCTGTACCGGGCCGAACGCCGCGACGAAGCCCGCGCAGCGTTTGAAACGGCCGCGGCCATGACCCGCAACACCCCTGAAAAGACAGCGCTTTTGGCACGCGCGGCCGCCTGCGTGCAATGATTGCACGCCTTGGGGGAATTCCTCACCTTCCATTAACCACGGGCGACGTATAACAGTGAAATCTCGCTGTAATAACAGCCGCTTATAGTATGGGAGTACCCTTATGACGATCAAGTCGCGCATCCTGCTGCTGGTTGGATGTTTCGCATTGATGGCATCCGCAGTTACCGGATTGGGCCTGGTGACGATCCAGGACTATAACCGTATCCTGCGTGAGGTCTCCGACGCACACAAAAACGCCTATCGCGGCGAGCATCTCAACCGTCTGGTCACGGCGGCGGTCATGGAATCCCGCGGCGTCTACATGTCCAAGGACACTGAAGAGGCCAAGAAATATGCCGATGGCGTTGATAAGAATCTCGATAAGATCCAGAAGCTTATGGCAGAGTGGCAGCCTCAGCTGACGCCGGGCCAGCTTCCTGAGTTCGATGGCGTCAAGGCCAAGGCCGATGAATTCGTCGGTTTCCGCCGCGAACTGGCGCGCCTCGGCCGCGACGTTTCGCCCGAAGCCGCCAACATCCAGGGCAACAACGAGGCCAATCGTTCGAACCGCAAGGGCTTCCAGGAAAAGATCGACGTCATGGTGGCGCATATCCATTCCAATCTGGAAGCAACCGAAGCCAAGCTCGCCGCCTATAAGGAAAAGCGCATCTGGCAGTTCCTGCTGATCGCCGTCACCGGCATCCTGGCTGTTCTCGGCGCATCGCTTTGGGTCGCCTTCAAGCAGATATCCCGTCCGCTGCAGCACGTGACGGAAAACGTCGTGCGGATCGCCGAAGGGGCCTACGACACCGAAATCCCCGAAGCTCGTGGCAAGGACGAAATCTCGTCGCTCTGGCGCTCGATCCGCACCCTGCGCGACCATGCGCTCGAAGCCGAGACGCTTAAGGCGCACCAGCGCGAGGAAGAAGAACGCATCGCCGTCAATATGCGCGAAGAACGCCTGAGGATCGCCGGTGAGTTTGAACAGAGCATGGGCGAGCTGGCTAATCGTTTCGCCACCTCGTCGCGCACTGTCGCCGATCAGGCCCGTACCTTGTCCGAAAGCGCCGACGACGCGTCAGCCCGTACAGAGTCCGTCAACCACGCAGCCATCGACGCCGCGAATAACGTGTCGAACGTCGCCGCCGCGACCGAGGAACTGTCAGCCAGCGTCGGTGAAATCAACAACCAGGTGTCCCGTACTTCGGAAATCGCGCAGCTTGCCGTCCTCGAAGCCCAGAAGACCGAAGCCGCGATCCAGACGCTGAATACCGCCGCCAACCAGATCGGCGACGTCATCAACCTGATCCAGGCCATCGCCGCCCAGACCAACCTGCTGGCGTTGAACGCCACCATCGAATCGGCCCGCGCCGGCGACGCCGGCAAGGGTTTCGCGGTCGTCGCCTCCGAGGTCAAGCAGCTGGCTCAGCAGACTGCCCGGGCTACCGACGATATCCGCGCCAGAATCTCGGAAATCCAGTCGGCCACCTCGACGACGGTGGGATCGATCGACACGATCGTCAAGACTATCGAAAATATCGGTCAGCTGACGACGGCCATCGCCGCGTCCGTTGAGCAGCAGGGCATGGCGACCAATGAGATCGCCAACAATACCAACCTGGCGGCGACCGGTACGCTTGAGGTGACCGGTCACATCTCCGGCCTCAGCCAGGCGGCGTCGGCTACCGGCACTGCGGCTCAGTCCCTGCTCGGCCTGTCCAACGACCTGGAACGCCGCTCGGAGGATCTCCAGGCGGAGGTGTTCGACTTCGTCGGCCGCCTGCGGTCGGCATAGCCCGCGCCAAGACTTCAGCCTTAGAAAGCCCCGGATCGCTCCGGGGCTTTTTCTTTGTGCGGTAATTCTGCTTTACAAACGCTGCGGGCTGGTATCGATTACAAAAAAACACATGCCTCAGGGGGCACCATGACAGGGATGAACCGCCGCAACTTTATCGGCGCCGCTACGGGCGCCTCCACCGCCGCCGCCATGTCGGCGCAGGCCGCCACCAAGGCGAAAAAGGCTGCGCCCAGTGATCAGGTGAATATTGCGCTGATCGGCGCCAAGGGCATGGGCTGGGCCAATATGAAGGCCCATCTGAAGGTGCAGGGCGTCAACGTCACCACGCTGTGCGACATCGACGACAAGGTACTGGCCGAGCGCGGCACGGAGCTTCAGGGCTTGACCGGCAAGGCGCCGAAGATCGTCCGCGACTACCGCCGCGTCCTCGACGACAAGGATATCGACGCTGTCATCATCGCCACGCCCGACCACTGGCACTGCCTTATGGCGGTCGATGCCTGCTCCGCCGGCGATGCTGCAATCACCATTCCGCGATCGCGTGCG
>CBIHPL010000407.1:0-3905 GCA_966212005.1 uncultured Asticcacaulis sp. | reverse complement strand
TAGGGGACACACTGGAAGTGGAATGAGAGAGGAATGCCATGACGGAAACCGTCTATCTCTTCGTCTTCGATACGCTGGCCGATTGGGAAACCGGCCACGCAATCGCCTACATCAATGATCCCGCCTATCAGCGCAAGCCGGGCCGGTATGCTGTCCGTACGCTGGGTGTAACGAAAAATGCCGTCCGGACAGCCGGTGGTGTCACCATCCTTCCCGACGTGGCGCTATCGGACTTTGACGCGGCGGCGTGCGCCATGCTGATCCTTCCGGGCGGAACGCGATGGGATCAGGGCGGAAACCAGGAAGTGCTGAATCCCGTCAAATCCGTCCTGCGGGCAGGCAAGCCGGTCGCGGCCATCTGCGGCGCCACGGCGGGCCTGGCGCGCGGTGGGTTCCTTGACGATCGCCGTCACACCAGCAATGCGGCGGAATACATCAAGGCCACCGGCTATGCGGGATCGCACCTCTATGTCGATGCGCCGGCGGTGTCTGACCGGAATGTCATCACGGCGTCAAGCACGGCGCCCGTCGACTTCGCGCGCGAGATTTTCCGCGCCCTCGACCTTTACGATGACAAGGTGCTGGACGCCTGGTACGGCCTGTTCAAGACGGGCGATCCGTCCTATTTCGCGGCGCTGGAAAAGGAAACGGCCTGATCGCATGCCTTATGCCAGGGTGAGGGTGACGCTCGCCATACTGTCGTCATGCAGGTTCTCTGCTTTACGGACCGCAGCCTTGACCGGGAGCAGGTAACTGTTCGACGCCTTGTGCGGAAACAGCGAGGTCTGCCAGCTTGTGGCGCCTATGGATGCGGTCACCTTTACCGAACCCCAGCCGCGGGTTTCTGCCTGGCAGCGGATCGCGAAGGCGACGTCTTCCGGCAGGGTGATAAACACCCACGACGCCGTTTCGGCGTGCCAGCGCCACAGCCTTGCCTCGAAACTATAGCTCACGGCTGGCTTCGCCGCGCTTGACGGCGCCATACCACGCCCACAGCAGATGCGAGGCGATGGAGCGGTAGGGCGACCAGGCGAGGGCGCGTTCGGCACAATATAGCTCGTTCGGCCGTGCCTCCAGCCCGTCAAGCCAGCCGACGGCCTCGCGCAGGGCGATATCGCCGACCGGAAACAGGTCGAGCCGGCCTTCGGAGAACATCAGATAGACCTCAGCGGTCCACCGGCCGATTCCTTTCAGCGCCATAAGGTGCTTGACGGCGGCCTCGGTTTCCATGGCAGCCAGCCCTTCGGCGGTGAAATGACCGGAATGGAAAGCTTCGGCCAGGGCGCGGGCATAGCCGATCTTGGGCCGCGACAGGCCGTAGCCGCGCATCAGGTCGTCGTCGTGGCTGAGCAGGCCTTGAGGGCTCACCTCGCCCAGGCCGGCATGCAGGCGGGCGATAATGGTGTTGGCCGCCTTGACCGACAGCTGCTGCTCGACGATCAGGCCTAAAAGTGCGGGAAAGCCATTGTCGCGTTTGCGGAAGGTGATGTGTCCGAACTGTTCGGTGATCGGCCGGAATTTCGGATCGGCGGCGGCAAGAGCAGTCAGATGGGCTGGATCGAGAGGTGTCATACTCGTCTTATACGGAAAAGCCTGCGCAAAAGCGGCAGCAGATTTGCTTTTGCTTTTCCGGCTTCCTGAACGGGAAGGTGCGCCCTGGGCCGTCAAAGTGCGCGGCTAAGGTTACACAGCCGCCGCTGTGTTACTTGGTGAAGCTCCATTTGTCGAAATTGAACAGCGGCCTGTCTCCCTTGCCGCGAAACACCATGAACAGGTCGCGCTTTCCGGTGGCGCCGGATACCGTCGTGGTCAAGGTCCGCCACACGTCCATGCCCCCGGTCGCGCCGACCGCCAGCTTGCCGATAAGGGGACCATCGACCTGGTCGACGTGAAGCTCGATCAGACCACCATCCTCAACGCTTGCGACATTGGCGCTGAAGCCGGTGGCGCCCGGTCTGCCGAAGTCGACGCCCGCGACCTTGATGTAGCTGAGATCGGTAATCCGCGTCACATACATGCCGACGGTATCGCTCTTTTCGGTCGTAACGCCTGGCGCCCAGTAGAAGGGACGGTCTCTGTCGCGCTTGACGCGAGAGGTCCATGCAATCGTCTCGGCCTCGACTTGGTTATAGGGATTCAGCGGCTCAAGCTGCGGCGCATTGGTCCTATCCCACCAGCCCAGGCTTGGGATCGTTCCGTCGGCATTGTATTCGAACTTCGCCACATTGACCGACCGGCGTTCGTGATGAACCGGCGACATGGCGAAATTCAGCTCGTAATTGAAGCCGAACAGGTAGGACGCGCCCTTGTAGTCGATGATCCCTGGGTGGTTCCCCGTCGCCGCCGGATTGTGCTCCATGATTTCGCCCTTGTACGTCCACGGGCCGGTGGGATGATCGCTCATGGCGTAGCCTATCCCCTCCGAGCAGCAGGTCGAGGCAAAGGCCATGTAGTATTTGTCCTTGTGCCGGAAGAACCACGGCCCTTCCTGATAGTCCGTCAGGCGCGGCGTGATCTTTTCGATCTTGCCCGAGTACGACACCATGTCCTTGTTCAGCTTGACGTACCAAAGCTCGGGATTGCCCCAGTAGAGATAGGCCTGGCCATCGCTGTCGATGGCAACCGTTGGATCGAAAAACCCGTCCTGCGGCCCGACCAGCGGATGACCAAGGGCGTCCTTGAAAGGCCCTTCCGGCCGATCAGCCACGGCGACGGCAATCACATTGCCCGGCCTGCCGGGAACGGTGATCGGGGCGTAAAGATAGAACTTTCCGCCGCGTTCGACGACTTGCGGCGCCCACGCATCGTTGGACTGGTTCGCCCACGGAAAGGTCTTCAAGGATGCGACAGCACCCTTGTCCGTCCAGTTGACCATGTCGGTCGACGTATAGAGACGCCAGTCGACCATCTTGAAGCCGGTGGCGTCGTCCTCGTCATGGCCGGTATAGAGATACACGGTTCCATCATGGACAATAGGCGCCGGATCGGCGGTAAAGCGGGTCTGGACGATAGGTTCGCTGGCGTGGGCGGCTATCCACGAAGACATGAAGATCGCAACCGGCAAGACCATGTGTCCAATGACGGATTTCATGCTGATCGTCCTCTTCATGGTCCTATCGCGCGGGCGGAGGTGCTGATATGCCGGCTTCGGTCTGCATCACCGGCTTCAGTGTGCCGTCCGGATTGTATTCCAGGTATTCGACGGTAACCGCACGACGGCCCAGGGCGCCCTTCTCATTGCCGATCGACAGGGCGGCGTTGTGCAGGAAAATGTACGACTGGCCCTTGAACTCGGCGATGCCGGGATGGATGGTAAAGCTATTCCTGGCCGGTCCTGTCAGCTCGCCACGATAGGTCCACGGGCCGTCCAGAGACGTCGCCGTGGCATAGGAGACATGCTCATCCGTCTGCCTAGGGCGGTCCAGCGAGGCATAGATCAGATAATAGAGTTCGCCGTGCTTATGAAGCCACGGGCCTTCCTCGAAATGCGGGGGTGTGATCTTGCGGATGGGGCCATCGAGCTCGATCATATTGTCTTTAAGTTTCGCGATATAGCAGTCGCGGTTCCCCCAGGCGATCCAGGTCGTGCCGTGATCATCGGTGAAGACGGTCGGGTCGATGTCTTCCCAGCTGTGCTTGCCTTCAGGCGTCATCTGATCGGTGATCAGCGCGGAACCCTTGGCGTCCTTGAACGGGCCGGCTGGGCTGTCCGACACCGCGACGCCGATCGCCTTGCCGGGATGGGTGTTGTCGTGCTCGACGGCGGCGTAGAACCAGAACTTGCCGTTCTTCTCGATCACCTGCGACGCCCAGGCGTCCTTTTGGGCCCACTTGAAATCCTTGACGTTCATGATCGGCGCATGTGGCGTCCAGGTCTTCATGTCCTTCGTGGAAAAGACCAGCCA
>CBIHPL010000406.1:0-3910 GCA_966212005.1 uncultured Asticcacaulis sp. | reverse complement strand
CCATGCGCCGACTGGCTTACTTGAAGCGGTAGGTGATACGGCCCTTGGTCAGGTCATAGGGCGTCATTTCGACCATGATACGGTCGCCGGCCAACACACGGATACGGTTCTTGCGCATCTTCCCGGCGGTATGGGCGATGATCTCGTGGCCGCTGTCTTCCAGCTTTACGCGGAAGGTGGCGTTTGGCAGCAGTTCGATCACTGTGCCCGGAAACTCAAGCAGTTCTTCTTTGGCCATGCAGACTCTCAAAAGGGTGACGTGCGCGCGGAATCGTCATCGCGCGGACGAGGTCTGCGCCCTTTATACCCAAAGCCGTGCAGTGGAAAGCGTTAATTCGGCGCCCCGTATTGCAACGCCTCCCCGGTCGGGCCGGAGAGGCGCTGAGCAAAGAGACCTGAGGTCGTCGGGACTAGAACTTCTTGACCAGGCTGACCGTGGTGGCGGCGCTTTCGCCCTTGTCGCCGACGAAGTCGGACTTGGTGTAGTCGACACGGGCGGCATAGTCGCTATTGAAGTGGTACTGGGCGCCGACACCGTAATCGACAGAGGTGCCTTGCTCGAACTTGCCGGCGGCGGCCGGTGCCTTCAGGTCCGTGTCCGACAAACCGACGCGGCCGATAAGATCGAACTTCGGACTAACCGGCAGGTAACCGACGCCATAGGCGCCGACCTTACTGGTCAGGCGATACTCGCTGCCTGCGACCGTATCCTTATTGGTGCCAAAGGCCGCCTCGCCTTCCACACCAAAGTGCGGCGTGATCTTGGTGCCGACACGGGCGTTGACGCTGCCCAGCTTGGAATTGGTCGTGTCATTGTCGTGGCCGGATACGCCGACCGATCCATAGACGCGGCCCACATCCTGGCTGGATTCCTGGGCGGAAACGGCGCCGGCAGTGGCAGTCAAAGCGATAGCGGTCGCGGCAGCGATAACAAAGGGTTTCATGATAAGTGCTCCATATAGTCTTTTCATTTGTCCTGCCGCGTCGAGGAGGAAGCGTCAGGGCGGGCGATCATCTTGTCGCCTGCCGAAAATATGGGGACCTCACCCGGCCATCGTGGGACCGTTTCGGGGTGCTTTTAGGGTATTTGCGGACAAATAAGGCGATCGCGTCACATGAGTGCCACCGATGTGGCGATTTCGATCAATGAGCCCTATTGCGGTCGCGAAATGGCCGCGATGATGAACTCTGGATGAATAGTGTCAGATTACAAATCTGTAAGAAAATCATAATGATAGGCAATATCTGCCGTATCATTGTTTTGGGGCCCTTCATCGCTACGCAGATCAGCCGGCCGCCGCAATTGCGGCTTCGTGGTATTTGGCGCTGTCGGCACTGAAGCAGCAGAAGACGACGTCAAGACCGCCCCTCTTCGCCAGAATGTCGCGGACCGTGGTGACGGCGATACGGGCGGCGCGTTCGGCAGGGAAGCGATAGACGCCGGTTGAGATGGCCGGAAAGGCGATCGTCCGGAGCCCTTCGGCAATCGCGAGGCCAAGGGAATTACGGTAGCAGTCCGCCAGCAGCTCGTCCTCCCCCTGCCCGCCACCACGCCAGACAGGTCCAACCGTGTGAATGACATGGCGCGCCTTGAGACGGAAGCCCGGCGTCATCCTGGCCTGTCCGGTCGGGCAGCCATTCAGTTTCCTGCACGCTTCGAGCTGTTCCGGACCGGCGGCGCGGTGGATGGCGCCGTCGACGCCCCCACCGCCAAGCAGGGACGAATTGGCGGCGTTGACGATCGCATCCACGTCCAGCTGTGTAATATCGCCGGTGTGAACGCGCATCGTCATGGTCAGGAACGGATCAGCGCATTGATCAGGGTGAACAGGCGCCGCGACGTTTCGTGGTCGATCGTCACCTTGCCGGAGAGACGCTCGGTCAAAAGCTCGGCGCCTTCGTTGTGGACACCGCGCCGCCCCATGTCGATCGACTCGATCTGGCCAGGCGTCGCGTTCTTGAGCGCCTCATAATAGCTTTCGCAGATCATCTTGTAATCGCGCAGGGTCGCCTTCAGCGGCGCCAGCGACAGCATGATCTTACGTGCATAGTTCGGTCCGGTGATATCGAAGATCAGCCGGTTGTCCTCATAGGCCAGGCGCAGGTCGAACGGGCCCTCGGAACCGGCTTCGGCCGCGCCTTCGGGCGCAAAGCTGTTCTTCTCTATCAGATCGAACATGGCGATCTTGCGCTCGTGTTCTACCTGGTCGGAAGGGGCGCTTAAGGAGGCGTCGTCGATGTCGATTTTCGCGATGCGCATGATTTATTCCACAGGATGGTTCGGACGGGACCGGGCGCGGCGGGGCGCCGACAGGTCCAGCAGCAGGACATCGATACATTCAACTTCGAGTCGGACATCACGTCCACCGCCGGCAAAACGAAGCGTCAGAGCGCAGGCCGGTGCGTCAAGCGGCTCGACGGCGATCGCCAGCAGGCTGAGCGGCATGTCCCTGCGGGCCGGATCGATCCCGCGCACCTGAACCTTCTTTACGCAATTGAACCGCAGGACGGACGGCGCGCGCAACGGCGCGGACGACGCGACCTCGTGACAGAAACGGTTCATGCGGACGGTGAAGTGGCGTTCACCGGGCACGTAGGACAGATCTCCTGCCCGCAGCGCCGCATCCTGGACCAGCGCGGCCAGGGCCGGCAGGTCATCGGCTTCATGGGCGATCAGCCGCAATGGCTTTACCGGAGGTTTGCCGAACCCGAACATTATTCCTCTTCTTCGACAATCGGCGCATCGCCCTTCAGACGCTTGATCTTCGCGCCGCAGGCCGACAGCTTGCCTTCGAGGTTCTCGAAGCCACGGTCCAGGTGATAGACACGGTTGACAACGGTCTCGCCCCTGGCGGCCAGACCGGCGATGACCAGGCACGCCGACGCGCGCAGGTCGGTCGCCATGACTTGCGCGCCGCGTAACGACTCGACGCCGCGCACCCGCGCTTCGCCGCCGCTGACCGAGATGTCCGCCCCCAGACGCCCCAGTTCCGGCACGTGCATGAAGCGGTTCTCGAAGATGGTTTCGCGGATGATGCTTTCACCTTCGGCCAGGGTCATCAACGCCATGAACTGCGCCTGCAGGTCGGTGGCGAAGCCTGGATAGACGTCAGTCGTCAAATCGACAGGCCGGATCCGGGTGCCGTTACGCCTGATCGTCACCGACTGTTCGCCATGCGTTACCTCACAACCGGCCTCAACCAGCTTGTCGAGGAGGATCGCGATCAGTTCCGGGCGCACCTTGGTCAGGCGAACTTCACCGCCGGCCATGGCGGCCGCGACGGCATAGGTCCCGGCTTCGATACGGTCGCAGATCACGGCCCAGTCGGTGCCGTGCAGGCTGGTGACGCCTTCGACCGTAATCGTCTTTGTACCGGCGCCCGAAACCTTCGCGCCCATGCTGTTCAGGCATTCGGCCAGATCGACGATTTCCGGCTCGCAGGCGGAATTGTTCAGGACCGTCGCGCCGTGGGCCAGGACCGCCGCCATCAGGGCGTGTTCGGTCGCGCCCACGCTGACGAACGGGAAATCGATCTCGGCGCCTTTGAGACCGCGTGGCGCCTGGGCGAACACATAGCCTTCGTGCATGTCGATGTGCGCGCCGAGGGCTTCAAGCGCCTTCAGGTGCAGGTCGACGGGACGCGCACCGATAGTGCAGCCGCCCGGCAGCGACACCTTCGCGTGGCCCGTGCGCGCCAGGAGCGGCCCAAGCACGTTGAATGAAGCGCGCATCTGGCGGACCAGGTCGTAGGGTGCGAACGAGGAGGTGATTTCCGGCGTATGCAGGCGCATGACCTGGCCGTCCTCGTCGCTTTCGCTGATGCCGCAGCCGAACCGTTGCAGCAGGCGGCTGAGAAGACGGGTATCGGCCAGACGCGGCATATTGGTCAGGCGCACCGGTTCGGAGGTC
>CBIHPL010000405.1:0-3912 GCA_966212005.1 uncultured Asticcacaulis sp. | reverse complement strand
GACACGCCTCTCATAAGCACGGAAGCCGCCGGCTAGATCGGCGGCTTCTTTTTTGGTTTCTGTCGTAATAAATTCACGGCCGTATCCCTTGACCCGGCGTCCCGGTAGCGAACAATAGGGGACGTTTTCCGGGAGACGCTGGTGCGCAGACTTTGCATTCTTTCCCTGCTTGTGGTGTCCGCCCTGCTTCAGGCCTGTGCGGGCCTGCCGGACGGGAGCGGGGCGCGGCGGCCCGCGCCGCTGGTTTTTGTGTCGATTGACGGGTTTCGGGCCGACTATCTTGAGCGGGGCGCAACGCCCAATCTGATGCAACTAGCGGCTTCGGGGGCGAAAGGCGCCATGCGGCCGTCTTTCCCGAGCGCGACCTTCCCGAACCATTATACCCTGGTCACCGGGCTTGTTCCGGATCACCATGGTATGGTTGCCAACTATATGTACGATCCGACCCACCCTGGCGCCGCAACCGATCCTTCGCTCGCCAACTTTACCAAGGCCAAGGACAGCAATGGCTTTTGGTGGAAGGATGGCCTTCCCGTCTGGGTGACGGCCCAGCGCGCCGGCCTGAAGGCAGGTCTGGTCTTCTGGCCCGGGGCAAAGGCCGAAATCGGCGGGATGTTGCCGACCTACGCGCGTCCGTGGGAAAAGGGCGCGGCCAGTGTGGACCGGGTGGAGCGCCTGCTGAAACTGGCTGATCTGCCCGCCGACCAGCGCCCGGACCTCTATCTCCTCTATCTCGATGAGGTCGATGAGGCCGGCCATGACTTCGGGCCGGATGCGCCCCAGACCATGCGCGCGGTCGCCAATGCCGATGCCGCCATCGGTGAGCTGGTGAAGGGACTGAAGGCACGGGGAATCGACGCCAATATCGTCGTTGTGTCGGACCACGGAATGTCCCCTGTCAGCCCGGACCGAACCACGTACATTTCCGACCTGCTGGGCAGGAACGCGCTGCCGGCGGATGCAGGCAGCGATCCGCGCTATCAACTCGTCTACTGGGGCGCGTTCGCCATGCTAAATCCGGCGCCGGGTTCGGAAGCGCTGGTCGACGACAGGCTCGTTAACGCCCGTCTCGAACATATGCAATGCTGGCATAGGCGGGATATTCCGCGTCGCCTCAAGTTTGGGAGCCACCCGCGCGTACCCGAGATACTCTGTCTGCCGGAACCCGGATGGCAGGTCGGTGGGGCCAAGTATATCGGCGATGACCTGGGCAATCATGGCTATGACCCGCAGTCTCCGGACATGGCGGCCATCTTCATCGCCGCCGGTCCGGACATCCGCTCGGGCGTGACACTGCCGGTTTTTGACAATGTCGACGTCTATTCGCTGGAAACACATCTCCTGCGCCTGAAGCCCGAACGCGGCGACGGCTCCCTGACCGCTCTGACGCCGGTGTTGAAATAACACAGGTAGCGGACGCACCGTCCTTGGGCTAAGGAGGAGCAAACAGGGAAAATGCATGTCCGATCCTTCGCCTCCGCGTAAAGCCGCCGCTGCCTTCATTCTGGTGACGGTTTTTCTCGACATGCTGTCGATCGGCATTATCATCCCGGTGCTGCCGCAACTTATCAAAGGCTTTGTCGGTGGGTCGGTGTCTGATGCCGCCATGTGGCTCGGCATCTTCGGCGCGGCCTGGGGACTTGCGCAGTTCATCTTCTCTCCGGTGCAGGGGGCGCTGTCGGACAGCATCGGCCGGCGGCCCGTGGTCCTGGCGTCGAACTTCGGCACCGGGGTGGACTATCTGCTCATGGCGCTCGCGCCCAATCTGTGGTGGCTGCTTGCCGGCCGAATCGTCAGCGGGATCACGGCCGCCAGCGTATCCACGGCTTATGCCTATATGAGCGACGTGACGCCGCCGGAGGGCCGGGCCAAGGTCTTCGGGTTGATGGGGGCTGCCTTCGGCATGGGCTTCGTCATAGGGCCGGGGCTCGGCGGGCCGCTTGGCAGCATCGATCCGCATCTGCCCTTCTTCGTTGCCGCCGCCTTGAGCCTGCTCAACTTCCTATACGGCTTCCTTGTCCTGCCGGAATCTCTGCCGAAGGAAAAACGCAAGCGTTTCGAGCCGCACGCCGCCAACCCGGTCGGCGCGATCCGTTTCCTGGCACGGTCCGGTCAGACCCTGCGTTTGGCCGCGATGAATCTCCTGATGATGTTCGCCCACAGCGTTTTTCCAACGACCTTCGTCCTGTTTGCCGGCTATCGTTTTGGCTGGGGGACGGCGGAGGTCGGTTTCTGCCTTGCGGCGGTGGGCGTGCTTTCGGCCGTCGTCCAGGGCGGACTGACGGGCATTATCGTGAAGGCAATCGGCGAGGTAAGGACCATGTATCTGGGGATGGCCTGCGGCATTGTCGCGTTCACCGGCTACGCCCTGGCGCCCGAGTGGCCGATCTTCGTCGCCTTCATGCCTGTCGGGGCGATGTGGGGCCTGACCACGCCCAATATCCAGGCGCTGATGAGCGGCTGGGTAGCTCCGCAGGAGCAAGGCACCCTGCAAGGGGCGAATATGAGCCTGTCGGCCATGGCGACGATTTTCGCCCCGCTGGCGTTCGGCGGCGTGTTGTCTTACGTCACGCACCCTGCGGTGTCGAAGACGTTCAGCGGCGCGTCCTTCCTGCTGTCGGCGACCTTTGTAATCCTGGCGCTGGTGCTGGCCTTCGGCGTCCGCCAGGCGCCAAAGAAAGCCGCTGAACCCGCATGACCGCCGTCGACGAATTCATGGCGGCGCTTGCCTCGCCTTGCAGGGCCGAAATCGAAACCGTGCGGAAGACCATTCTCGAGGCCCACCCCGATATAACCGAGGGCATCAAGTGGAATGCGCCGAGCTTCTTTTACAAGGACTGGTTCGCGACCTTTCATCTGCGTGCCAAGGCCGGCGTCCAGATCATTCTTCATCGCGGCGCAAAGGTGAAAGCAACGCCAATGGCCGGGATTGCCGATCCTTCAGGCCTGCTTGAATGGCTGGCTGCCGACCGGGCCACCATCAAGTTCAGAGACGCCGAAGACATCGCTGCGCGGCGTGACGATTTGCGCTCGGTCATCGCTGCCTGGGTCGAAGCGTTATAAACCGAACACGGAGGATATCGTCCATGCCTGCCATACTCGATCAACGTCCTTTCCTGGCCACGAAGAATTTTGAACGGTCGTTGGATTTTTATACGCGACTGGGCTGGAAGTCGATCTATCGCGACCAAAGCCTGGCGCTTATGGAGATGGATGCGTCGCGTCTGTTCCTGCAAAATGCCTTCGTCGAGGCGTGGGCGCACAACACCATGGTCCACCTGATCGTCGATGATGCGCGGGCCTGGTACGAAACCGCGCGGCGCGTCAAGGAAGAGGGGGACTTTCAGGAAGTCACCGTCCATCCGCCGAGCCGCGAAGCCTATGGTGCACTGGCGACGCATGTCCTTGACCCGGCCGGCATCCTGCTGTTTTTCGCTCAGTTGGATCCCAGATAGCCCCTGGTATCAAACGAGCGTCTTTGCGCCGTCGTCCAGCCTTGATACCGCCGCAATAGTTTCTAAATTTGCGAAGGATACTTGCCTTTTCGCATGTCCTTGCGCCGACCCGGTATCCACTTCGGCGGGAAATGCTTTTGTCTGGAATTCGCTGATGACGCCTCGCGCCCTTACCAAGTCCCTTCTGACCGGCTTTTCGATGATCGCCATGCTGGCGGCGTGTGGGCCGGGCCAAACACAGGATACGCAGAAATACTCAGGTTCGGGCTTCAATCAGGAGACGGCGCCGACCCAGCCGCGCCGCGTCCCCAGCTCGCAGCAGGAGGTCAAGGCGTCCTTCGGTCCTGTCGTCAGGACCGTGGCGCCGGCCGTCGTCAATGTCTATGCCGAGAGCATATCGCGTCAGCGCGTCGATCCGTTCTGGGAGATGTTCGGCGCCGTGCCGCGCGCGCGTACC
>CBIHPL010000404.1:0-3912 GCA_966212005.1 uncultured Asticcacaulis sp. | reverse complement strand
CGAGCCGCCCAAATTCCCCAATCTCGACGTGCTGAAATCGAAGGACGTCAATTTCAACGAGATCAATTTCGTCGAAAAGGCGCG
The DNA here is from genome assembly GCA_966212005.1 of uncultured Asticcacaulis sp. Classification (GTDB taxonomy): domain Bacteria; phylum Pseudomonadota; class Alphaproteobacteria; order Caulobacterales; family Caulobacteraceae; genus Asticcacaulis. The sequence continues at coordinate 3,828 of CBIHPL010000404.1, read as the reverse complement.
CGAGACCTATGAGCAGGTCGTTCTGGCCTTTCATCGCGGCGAACTCGACACGGTCAAGGATCGCCTGACCGAGAAGGTTTACGCAAGCTTTGCCAAGGCTGTCGAAGCGCGCGAAGGTGCGCCCGTCACGACCCGCCTCAGCTTTGTCGAGACGCCCAAGGCTGATATCGACGTCATCGATTTCAAGGACGACACGGCGCAAATCCGCGTACGCTTCCTTTCGGAGCTTCTTTACGAGGCCGAAACCACGGAAACCGATGCCAAGCCTGAAAAGACGTATCGCCGTACGGCGGAATACTGGACGTTCCAGAAGGCGATGAAGTCACCGGCCAATCCATGGCTGCTGGCGTTGGTCGAAGCGGCAAAAGCATAGGATCAGAGAGCGGGGACGACCTTGGGCGGCTTGAAACTAAGAACCCTGGCCGTTCTGGCCGTGACGCTGTTCGTGGCCGCCTGCGCCGAACGGGCCCCACCGCCGGTCGTGACTCCGCCCGTCACACCACCGACCCAGCCACCGGTGCAGCCGCCCGTTGGGCCCAATCCTGTTCCCGCCGGTCAGCGCCTGTCGGAACTTGATGGCTGGGACTCCAGCGACGCCTTCGTCGCGCTTGAAGCGTTGCGCAGCACCTGCACCTACAAGAAGGGTCGCCAATATGCGGCCCTCTGCCAGGCGGTCGCCAGCCGTGACTTCAATTCTCCCGAAGAGATCAAGACTTTCCTGGACTACAATATGAAGGTCGAACCCCTGGACGGGCAGGGGACCCTGACCGGTTATTTCGTGCCGGATTACCCAGCCAGTTACGCACCGTCGGAAGAATTCTCGCAACCGGTCCGTCCACGGCCCGCCGACCTTGTCATCGTCGCGGGCTCCCAGCTGACGCCGCCGCAGACAGCCGCCAAGATCGCAGCGCGCAAAGTGGGTGACACCTATGTCCCCTATTATAGCCGCGCGGAAATCGAACAGATGCCGGTGACGACAAGCTATTATATGCGGCCGGAAGACTATTTCTTCATGCAGCTCCAGGGTTCGGGCTTCCTCGACATGCCGGACGGCAAGCGCGTCTATGCCGCCTATGCCGCCGACAATGGCCGGCCGTTCGTCGGCATCGCCAAGGTGATGCTGGACCGCGGACTGCTGGCGAAGAACGAGACCTCGGGCGACAATATCCATGCCTGGCTGGCCGCCCATCGCGGGCCGGAAGCCCAGGACGTGATGAACGCCAATCCGCGCTACGCCTTCTTTGTCATTAATCCCGACCAGACCCAGCCGAATGGCGCTGCGGGCATCGCCCTGCCGCCGGGCTCTGCGATCGCCGTCGATCCGGCCCATCACGCCATGGGGGATCTCTACTGGATCGACGCCAATGCCGGCACGTTGAACGGTGCGTTTCCGGTTTATCAGCGTGTCGTTGCCGCCCTGGATACCGGTGGCGCCATCAAGGGGAAAATCCGGGCGGATCTTTACGTCGGGGCGGGCAAACGCGCCGGGACCGAAGCCGGCCGCATCAAGCACGTGCTGCGCATGTATCGCATCGTGCCGTTTACGCCATAAGCCTGCGGTCGTGTGGCGGCGCCACCGCCCCACAGCAACCAAAATGCACATATAGCCGACCGTAAGGTGCAATATTGCGCTCTTCAATCCTTGCGCGCTATAAGATTGATCCACCGTGGTTAACGGCGGCATCTTTTGAGGGGTTTGCTATGAACTTGAAGAAATATTCGGCAGAGGCCATCGGCACGTTCTGGCTGACGTTCGGAGGTTGCGGAAGCGCGGTTATTGCCGCTGGCCTGCCGGACGTCGGAATCGGGTATCTCGGCGTTTCGCTTGCCTTTGGTCTCACGGTTGTCACCATGGCCTATGCTATCGGACACATTTCAGGTTGCCATCTCAACCCTGCTGTTACCCTGGGTCTGGCTGCCGGCGGCCGTTTTCCAGCCAAGGAGATTATTCCCTACGTTATCGCGCAGGTCATCGGCGGCCTGATCGGGGGCGCGGTCCTCTATGTCATTGCCACCGGCAAAGCCGGCTTCGACGTCACCGCGGGCTTTGCCTCGAATGGCTATGGCGAACACTCCCCAGGACAGTATTCACTGCTTGCCTGCCTGGTGGCTGAATTCGTGCTCACGGCGGTTTTTCTGTTCATCATCATGGGCGCGACGCATGGCAAGGCCCCCGCGGGCTTTGCACCCCTGGCCATCGGACTGGGGCTGACCCTCATTCACCTTATCAGCATCGACGTAACAAACACTTCTGTGAACCCGGCGCGCAGCACGGGCGTGGCGTTATTTGCCGGAGGATGGGCTCTGCAGCAGCTGTGGCTTTTCTGGATTGCGCCTATTGCCGGCGGTGTTGTCGGCGGGGTTACGTATCGCTGGCTTAGCTCGGAACCGAGTGGCCAGATCGTCGGTTCGCCACCCGCGAAGTAAAACCGGGCAGGGGGCCGTTTCGAAGCGATTTCGCTCCTGACCGGAAGAGCGGATTGCTCATTGCGTCTCCGTCAGCAAGCTATGCCGACGTCAGCCGTTCTCGTTCGACCGAGCTTAAAACTCAAACACCAGACGCATGGCCGACAGTGCGAGCAGACACAGCACGCCGGAACTGGCGATAAACAGGCCGAAGCGTATGACGGTGATATTGACCGTGGCCTGGACCAGCGAATGCAGGATGCGCAGGGCGACATAAAGCCAGGCGAAGTATTCGACGTCGAAACTCGTCTTGCCCGAGGCATAGATGGCTATGCATACCGCGTAGAACAGGGTCGGCTGTTCCATAAGATTGTTGTAGTTGTCGGCCGGCCATTGCACGCTGGGAGGCAGTCGGCGAACGGCCTCGCCGGTTTCCAGCCGCTCTTCGGTGGTGGCATAGCGGATCAGGGATGGCAGGCGCCGGGCGTAAAGCCACACCAGCATCACCATGGACCAGACAATCAGTGCGAGTACAGGTTCGATCATAAGACCTTATCCTGCCCCAAAAAGTTTAAAATAGAGTCTCGCCGCCGCCGATTTTGTCTGGCAAGGATGGTATCATGCGCAACTTGATTGCCGCACAGACGAACGCAGCATTTCTTAAGCAAATGACGCGAAAGTGAAAAAACACAGGGCAGGGGTCCGGTACCAAGGTGCGGACCATTCGCATGAACAGGGTAGTCCTATGAATGAGATCACGCACATCGCCGGCGCTGAGCGCGAGGCATTGATTTCCGCATTTGCCGCCGTGTTGCGCAAGGACGGCAAGGACCTGGCGAGTTTCGAAAAAGCCTATCTCAACCAGATACTGGAGGATCTTGAGCCCCAGGAACTGCCCGACCTGTCGACAGCCGATCTCAACCGGGCGATAGCCGGTTTCTGGGCTTATGGCGCGCAACGTCCCAATGTCGGCCAGACCCTGCGCCGTATCCGGCCGTTTACCGCCGCCAAGGGTGTCGCCACCTCTTCTGTTGTCGTTGAAATCATCCAGGCCGACCAGCCGTTCATCGTCGAGACCGTGATGGGCGAACTGATCGAGCAGGGCGTGTCGGTCCGCTCCATGTTCCACCCGGTCGTCCATGTCTGGCGCGACGCGCAGGGCACGCGCCAGGACACCGATGGCGCCGGTACGACGGTGGCGGAATCGATGATGCTGGTCTTCATCGAACGGTTGAACACGGAAAGACATGCCGCAGTCCTGGCCGGGCTGGACGAAAGCCTGAACGACCTGAAGCTGGCCGTGCTTGATTTTCCGCGCATGCAGCGCCTGCTGGCCGAAGAAATCGCCGACCTGGAATCCCTGCGCACGAATACCGCCGTTCAGATCGATCCTGCCCTGCTGGAGGAAGACATCGCCTTCCT
>CBIHPL010000403.1:0-3920 GCA_966212005.1 uncultured Asticcacaulis sp. | reverse complement strand
CGCGCGCTTGAAGGCGTTCTGCGGCAGGTCCATCAGTGGATCTCGGGCTCGGGCCTGCAGCGGGATTATCTCGCCGCGGCGCGTAAACCGCTGACAGCCGAAGCGATCATCGCCGAATCCCGCAGCGGCGTTCCCGACGGCGAAAACGCTTTCGACCGGTTCATAAGCCGCCTCGCGCGGGCGCTTGCCACAGTGTGCAATATCGTCGATCCCGATGTCATCGTCATTGGTGGCGGGCTCAGCAATGTCGCTGAAATCTATGCACGGCTGCCAGGCATCATCAGCGCCCACGTGTTTTCGGACGCATGGTCGGCCCGGATCGTGCCCGCGCAATGGGGCGACTCATCAGGGGTGCGCGGCGCCGCCAGGCTGTGGACGGCCGAGGAAGCCTTAACGCGGAAGGATACCGCCTTCGTAAATCCCAAATAGTTCGGGACGCGGCACAGGACCGGTAGAGGCCCGCTCCTGCAGCGAATACTTCAGGATAAGCTGGCGAGGGTTCACCGGCTTGCCCTCCCGCACTTCACGGATCTTGTCCGAGATGGTCGCCACCGCGGCCTGGCCCATTTCGCTGAGCGGCTGATGGATCGTGGTGATCTGCGGCCAGATGGTTGTCGCCAGCGGCGTGTCGTCAAAGCCGCATACGCTGAGGTCGTACGGAATACGAATCCGCATGCCGTGACAGAGCGAAATGACGCCGGCCGCCATTTCATCATTGGACGCAAAGATTGCCGTCGGACGCTCCGGCAGGCTCAGGAGATACTCGGCCGCCACAAGCCCGGACTGATAGGTGAACAGGCCTTCCGCAACGATCGATTCGTCGATCGCCAGGCCGGCCTCGGCCATGGCCGACTGATATCCTCTCAGCCGGTGAAGCGTGGGCGTATGCTGGGGATCGCCCTTGATGAAGCCGATACGGGTGTGCCCCAGCTCAATGAGATAGCGCGTCATCGCCGCCGCGGCTTCGAAATCGTCGATGCGGACGGCGGACACGTTTTCAAGCGGAGCCGCGGTCGCCAGCGCCAGGACAGGGATGCCTTCGCGCTTCAGCATATGAACCGTCGGCGCGGAATCACAAAGCGGCGGCGGCAGGATGATCCCATCCACGCCCTGTTTCATCAGCCGCTCCATCGCTATTTTTTGCGACTGCAGGCCGCCGCAGCTTTCGAGAAGAAGCTGACCGCCCGCCCGGGTGGTTTCTTCCAGGGCGCCCAGCAGGATCTGGTTCAGGTAGCCGGCCGACGGGTTCGAATAAAGAATACCGATGGACACCTTGGTGGAACCGGCGCGCGTTGATCGCGCCGCTTCGTTGACCGTGTAGTTCAGCGCCTTGATCGAGGCCAGGACCTTGCCTTTCAAGGGTTCCCGCACATTGACCTTGCGGCTGATCACGCGAGACACCGTCATGGGCGACACGCCTGCGTGCCGGGCGACATCGTGAATGGTCACGGTTCGGCCGTCTTCGGAATGGGTTTCCTCGCTCAAAGACATCTCCGATCTCCGCATCATGGTCCTGGAAGGTATGTGATACCATCAATTTATCAATATTCGCTGATCAAGCAGACGCAAATTATTGATCAGCTCCTACTCGACCTGGCGCCGGCGCTGCGATCTCTGCGTGTCTTCCCGCGCCAGCCGGATCAGGCTTTCCATGGCCCAGCGCGCCTCACGCCCGTTCCTGGCCGCAACCGCCTCGAACACCCGGGCATGATCCTGCCAGCTGTCGCGCGAATCCTTGGGGTCGGTCGACTTCAGCCGCGTCGACCAGGCAATCGCCGCGGCGATCGAACTGTTCAGCGAAATCAGGACTTCGTTGCGCGTCGCCAGCAGCAGAACCTTGTGGAATTCGAGGTCTGCAATCCGCCCGGTCTCCGTCGCCAGGGTCTCCCGGCCCATGATGTTGAGGGCCTGCTCCAGGCGCGCAACCTCTTCTTCGTTGCGCCGTTCGGCCGCAAGCTCGGCGGCCGCCGGCTCATTGATCAGCCGAAGTTCGAACAGGCCGTCGATGAATTCCGACGAAGGCCGGGTCTCGAACATCCACGCCATGACTTCGGGGTCGAGCAGGTTCCAGCGGGCGCGTTCGCATACGACCGTGCCGCGCTTGGGCCGGCTTTCGACAAACCCCTTTGCCGCAAGAATTTTCAATGCCTCGCGATACGGTGTCCGCGAGATGTTCAGCGCTTCGCTGGAGTCGAGCTGAAACGGCAGTATGTCTCCCGGCATGTATGTGCCTTTGAGAATATCGACCGCCAGCCGGCGCGCGAGCGAACCGTGAAGGCGGCCCGGAAACGGAACCTCCTCGAAGGTAAAGGCGCCCATAGCGTCCAGATCCGTATCCTTGTTGTCTTTTTCCATAATCCAGTCGCGTCAATAATCGGCAGCGTCGTCAGAACGCTACCACAAGAAAGCATAAATCATCACAAGCACGATTACGATGCCAGCCGCGAGCAGGTTGAACGTCCGCGTCGTGCGAAAATCGCCCGGCGATATCGTCGGCGTCCATGCCTCAGGATATCCCGGACGCAGCCAGGAGACCATGACGGTGACGACCGCGCTGATGACGAAAACCCAGCCGACCCTGTTCAGGAAGGGTATGTCGGGTACCATGCCGGTGAGCAGCGTCCAATCCCGGTTCAGGAAGCCGGGATGCTGATGCAGGTAGCTGACCGAGAAGAAAAAGGCCGACGCCGCGACGCCGCTGAGCAGGCCGTACAGCGCGCCTTCGGTCGAACAGCGTTTCCAGAAGATGCCGAACAGGAAGATAACGACGATGGGCGGGGCAAAAAAGCCGGTCAGGTTCTGCCCGATCTGAAACACCAGGTCGAAATTGCCAAGCAACGGCTTGGCGACGACAAGCGCGGTCAGAAGCGTCGCGCACGCCGTCCAGCGCCCGATCGTCACAAGCTGCCTTTCCGAAAGCGACGGCCGCCCGGCGCGGACCAGATCGAGCGAAAAGATCGTTGCGATCGAGTTGATCTTGGACGCCGACGACGCGACGATGGCGGCGACCAGGGCGGCGAACACCAGACCCAGCGCACCCGGCGGCAGCAGTTTCATCATCGACGGATAGGCCAGGTCGCCGCGGGCCAGATTGGGCGCAAGGATCAGCGCGCATATCCCGGGCAGGACCACGATCAGCGGCATCAGCAACTTCAGATAGGCCGCGATGGCGATCCCGGTCTGCGCCGCCGGCATCGATCTGGCCGACAAGGCGCGCTGGACGATGTACTGGTTGAAGCCGAAATAGGAGATGTTCATCACCCACATCCCTCCGAAAAGAACGGCCATGCCTGGAATTTCGGCATAGTTCGGATGATCGGGCGAAAAGATCAGGTGGAAGTGACCCGGGTGCTCACTGTACAGCCGCGTCAATCCATGCAGAACGCCGGCCAGTGTCGGCGCGCCGCCAATCGCCGCAAGGGCGGTGACCAGAACCAGCAGCCCGCCGACGACAAGGATGGTGACCTGGACCACATCGGTCAGCGCGGCCGCCTTCAGACCGCCATAGATCTGATAGGACAGGGAAAACACGCCGAGCAGGACCAGGGCGATCATCGGATTCAGGCCGGAAATATGCTGAATGGCCGTGGCGCCGAGCCACAGGATGCCGGTCAGGTTGATGAAGGTGTACTGAATGAGCCAGAACACGGCCATGAGCGTCTTGACTTTCGATCCATAGCGGCTTTCCAGGAAGCCCGGCATGGTCTCAATGCCGGCGCGGTAGAAGACGGGCAATATGTACTTGGCGATCAGGATGAGGCTGAGCGCGGCCATCCATTCATAGGAGACAATCGCCAGACCCAGCCGATAGCCGGCGCCGGACATGCCTATGATTTGTTCGGCCGAGATATTGGCGGCGATGATCGATGTGCCGACCGCCCAGAAGGGCAGTTGCTTGTCCGCGAAGAAATAGGACCTGA
>CBIHPL010000402.1:0-3927 GCA_966212005.1 uncultured Asticcacaulis sp. | reverse complement strand
CAGGTCGGCACGGTTGACCTTGTTGACCAGGGCCGTGGTGTTGACGTCGCTATCGAGGATGCCCCAGCGCTTGTTCTCGGTAATGAACCAGGCGTCGTGTGACTTGAACGGGAAGTTGGCGTAGTCAGCCCAGAACTTCATGACGTGCGGGCTGTTGGCCACGACGCGGCCATCACCATAGTCGATCTTGCCTTGCAGGCGCGGGACGATGTCGTTGATCGGCACGTTGATATACTGACGGCCGGCCGAGATGGCGCACATGGCGGCGCGGTTCTTGTCGCACCACTGGGCGGCTTCCATGACAGCGGCGATCAGCGCCTTGGCTGCGTTCGGATACTTGTCGACCCAGTCAGCGCGCATGCCGAGCGCCTTTTCCGGGTGGTTCATCCAGATTTCCGAGGTCGTCGTCGCGGTATAGCCGATCTTTTGCGACACCAGCTGGCCGTTCCACGGTTCACCGACGCAGAAGGCGTCCTGGGTGCCGGCCTTCATGTTCGCAACCATCTGGGGCGGCGGAATGACGATGGTCGAGCAATCGACGTCCGGATTGATGCCGCCGGCCGCCAGCCAGTAGCGCAGCCACAGGTCGTGCGTGCCGCCGCGGAAGGTCATGGCGACCTTGGCGATATTGCCGGCGGCCTTCATCTGGGCGAACTTGGCCTTCATGGCCGAGCTGTTCAGGCCGACCTTGACGCCTTTCAGGTCGTTGCCGACGCTGATCGCCTGGCCATTCACGTTCAGGCGGGCCAGAATGTACATCGGTGTGGGTTTTGCCGCCTGGCCTGTAGTGATCAGGTAGGGCATGGGCGACAGGATATGCGCGCCATCGATGCCACCGCCCTTGGAACCCAGCACCAGGTTGTCGCGCGTCGCGGCCCACGATGCCTGCTTCAGCACCTCGACGTCGGGCATGCCGTACTTGGCGAACAGGCCCTTTTCCTTGGCGATGATCAGCGGAGAGGAGTCGGTCAGGGCGATGAAGCCCAGCTTGGCGGCGGAGACTTCCGGTCCCTTGCCGGCGGCGAAGGCGCCCGATGGGAACAGCGCCTTGGCGGCGGCGACGGTGGCGACGGCGCCGAACAGGGCTTCGCGTCTGTTGATGATGGTCATATTCGTCCTCAGCGTAATTTGAAAATTGCGCGATATCAGTGGGTTAAAGCTTGTATTGCAGCATGATCCAGGTCTTGGTGCGCGATGCCGGCATGGTCGGATCGGCGCGCTGGAAATCGGCATATTTCAGCATCAGGCTGAGGTTCTTGGTCAGGCCGGCCGTCAGGACCGCGTCCCACTCCTTGCCGATCGGACGGCTGAGGCGGGTGGTGTCCATGTCGTGATAGACGACGGTGAGGGTCGGATTGATGAACCATGGCGCCCATGGACGGGTGTGGCCGGCGACCGTCATGGTCAGGTTGAGATCGTTGATCCCGTCGGCGAAGGTCTTGTTGCCGCCCGTCGAAGCGAAGACGTCCGCAAAGCCTTCGAAGGCGTGGACGGTGCCGAGCGGCGTGATGAAGCCTTGCGTGCCGTTGCCTTCAAGGGATTCGTAGTTCAGCTTGACGGTAAAGACGTCCCAGGTCGCATTGGCCTCAAGCATGGATTGGCTGAGATCGAATACCGCCGTATTGGCGCCGGATGGTTCCTGTTCGGCGTACTGCGCCACATAACCCAGCTTGACCGACGAAACCCAGGTGGTGCCGAAGACGCGCAGACCTTTCGTATCTACCGATGACAGGCGCGCATTGGTGATGTCGGCGGCGACCGGCACCTTCGCGGCGGTGGTGAAACGCAGATTGTAGTCGAAGGCGGTCACCTTGACGGCTTCGTTGAAGCTGTAGGTCGCGTTCAGCACGTAGGAGTTTGAATTCCAGTCCTTGGCGTCGGCGACGACGCGGTTGATCCTGCCGAGATAGGCGGCGGTCAGCTTGACCCGGAACAATGTGGTGTCGACGCGAACGGCATCGAACGTCTGTTCATCCTGTCGCCAGCCGACATTGCCGATGAAGCGGGCATCGTCCAGGATCATGCGCTGGCGGCCGACCGTCAGGGTGGTTTCGGCAGTCGGCGTCCAGGTCAACTGGGCGCGGTTGATTTCGGTCACCACCGGATCGACGACATTCGGGAAGGTCGTCTTGCCGTTGATCGTCGAATTGTACTTTTCCGTCGGCGCGAGCACGCTGTCGATTTCGACCAGCGCCTTGACGCCGTGGAAGTCGCCGCTCTGCAGGCCCAGGCGGTTGCGCCAGGTCACGGCCTCGGCCTTTGCTGCGATGCCCTGCTGATCGACGCCTTCAAACCTCAGGCTCGATTCGACGATGGGCTTCGAAGCTGCCAGAGCTTCCGCGATCGTATCTTCAGCGCGCACTTCAGCGGCCGCCAGCAGGGCGCTTATCGCGCAGCCTGCTGCCAAAATGTCCCGTACTTTCACCTGTATCCCCTTGGAAGAAAGCATAAAAAAACGCCCCACGCGGACAGTTCCGAAAAATCGGACCGGTCACCTGGGACGTCGTTGTCTATGTGAGTGGCGCCCGCATTGGCGCCGTATCAGTGAGGTATGCAGCCATCCTTGGCGGCATGGCTAAGGTTTGTCCGAACCCGTCATTTCGTCAATGCACAAGACGGTTGTTTTTGAATATTTTGGCACCGCACAAATGCAACGCAGCAAATTTGTCACAAAAAAGACGGACACGGGTCTGTTTTGGAGACTTGCCTGCACTGTAAAAAAACGCACTAAATAATTTCAAATGAAACTTATCGCCTTTTAGGCGCAGCGGAAGACGCCGCCGTCGAACAGGACGTTGGGCGGCATGGTGATCGCCTGGGGGCGCGCCGCCAGCGACCAGGCGCGCAGGTGGCCGCCTTCATCCTTTTCATCCTGTACCGGCAGATTGAAGCCGAGAGACTCGGCGGCTTCACGCCAAAGGTCCGGCCGGTAAATGTTGCGCGCCAGCTGGTCGAAGTCGTGGTCGGGAGACAACATGCCCCACCGCACCATCTGCCCCAGGAACCACTTGGCGTGGCTGATCCACGGGAAGGTTGCGGCTTCCGGATCGAGCATCAGTCCACTGCCGCCTTCCGACAGGGCAATGTCGATCGCTTCGGCCGGGGCATTGACATATGCATGCCGCGCCAGGATGCGGATGAGGTCGCCGCGGTTGCCGGGCGCGGCGGCCCACTGGCCGGCACGGAGCAGGGCCCGGACCAGCGCGATCGCGGCCTCTGGATTGGCTTCCGCCCAGGCCGCGCGAAGGCCGAGGATTTTTTCGGGCTTGAGGCTCCAGTAGTCGGGATCTGAGAACAGGACTTCGCCGCGCCCGAGAAGCTGTGCGGTCTGGGGCCAGGGGGAACCGGCGCTGAAGCCGTCGATCACGCCGTCCTTTACCATGTCGGCCATGCGCGATGGCGGCACGACGATCCATTGGATCTGCCGTTCGGGATCCAGTCCGGCCGCGGACACCCAATGGCGCAATACGAAATGGTGCGGCGACCACGTAAACGGGACGGCGAAAACCAGCCGCCCCAGGCCTTCACGCTTGCGGCGTTCGACTTCGCGCGCCAGCAAACGCGCGCTGCCCATCAGGCTCTTGTGGGAATCGCCGGCATCCTGCAGCCGCTCTTTCAGCGCCGCGGAAACAAGAACCCCGTTGCCGTTGGCGCCAAGGGCCATCGGAGCGATGATCCGCCCCATGGATGGGCCAAGGCCGAGCGCCGCCGCGAGCGGCATAGGCGCCAGGGTGTGGGCGGCATCGATCATGCCATAGGCCAGCTTGTCACGGATGGTCGACCAGTTGGCCTCGCGGCTGAGCGTGACCCTCAAACCGATCGAGCTGCCGGCTCATCTGCCGATTGCCGACACGCTGCGCATTACCTACGCCGAATTCTCCGCCGCGCACGACGATCTGACGCGCAGCAATCGCGACGATCTGCTGG
>CBIHPL010000401.1:0-3933 GCA_966212005.1 uncultured Asticcacaulis sp. | reverse complement strand
CTAGTTATTTAAAGAGCAACTACAGAGCGTCTCCTAAAACCTCCCTCCCTCTCGCACCCGCGAAAATAGTTGCATAGGCACTATGGCCTTTTGGCGCGTTTTCGGTTATATGCGCCGCAAATCAAACACAGAAACCCTACAGTCCGGCGCCTCGCACCCAACGAATTGAGGCGCTTTTGTCGTATGCAAAGGCTTACATGAACCTGCGTAACATCGCCATTATCGCTCACGTTGACCACGGCAAGACGACCCTGGTTGACGCCCTCCTGGCCCAGTCGGGCGTCTTCCGCGCGAACGAAGCCACCGTCGAGCGCGCCATGGACTCGAACGACCAGGAACGCGAGCGCGGCATCACCATCCTCGCCAAGTGCACCTCCGTTCTGTGGAACGGCAAGGCCGGCGAAACCCGCATCAACATCATCGACACCCCGGGCCACGCCGACTTCGGCGGCGAAGTCGAACGTATCCTCGGCATGGTGGACGGCTGCGTCATCCTCATCGACGCCGAAGAAGGCGTCATGCCGCAAACCAAGTTCGTGCTGGGCAAGGCGCTCAAGCTGGGCCTGCGTCCGATCCTGTGCATCAACAAGGTCGACCGCCCGCACGCCGATCCGGACCGCGTCCACAACGAAGCCTTCGACCTGTTCGCCGCCATGGGCGCGTCGGATGAGCAACTGGACTTCCCGCACATCTATGCGTCGGGCAAGAACGGCTGGGCGACCATGGACCTGAACACGCCGTCCGATTCGCTTGCGCCTCTGTTCGACCTGATCGTCGACCACGTGCCGGCCCCGGCCGTGCAAAAGAACGTCGACCAGCCCTTCCAGATGCTGGCCGTCCTGATCGAATCCGACCCGTTCCTGGGCCGCATCCTGACCGGCCGCATCCAGTCGGGCAAGGCCGTTCCGGGCCTGGCCATCAAGGCGCTGGACCGCAACGGCAATGAAATCGAACGCGGCCGCATCACCAAGGTCCTGGCCTTCCGCGGCCTGAAGCGCCAGCCGCTGGACGAAGGTTCGGAAGCCGGTGACATCGTCGCCATCGCGGGCCTGTCGAAGGCGACCGTCGCCGACACCCTGTGCGACATGTCGCTCAACGACGCCCTGCCGGCCCAGCCGATCGATCCGCCGACCATTTCCATGACCGTTTCGGTCAATGACAGCCCGCTGGCCGGCCGCGAAGGCGACAAGGTCCAGTCGCGCGTCATCGCCGCCCGCCTGCTCAAGGAAGCCGAATCGAACGTCGCCATCCGCGTCACCGAAACAGAAGAAAAGGACGCCTACGAAGTCGCCGGCCGCGGCGAACTGCAACTGGGCGTTCTGATCGAAAACATGCGCCGCGAAGGCTTCGAAGTCGCCATCTCGCGTCCGCGCGTGGTCTTCAAGCAGGACCCGGAAACCGGTGAGCGCCTGGAACCGATCGAAGACGTCGTCATCGACGTCGACGATGAATATACTGGCGTCGTCATTGAAAAGCTGTCGGCGCGCAAGGCCGAGCTGAAGGACATGGGCCCGTCGGGCGCAGGCAAGACCCGCATCACGCTGAAGTCGCCGTCGCGTTCGCTGATCGGTTACCAGGGCGAGTTCCTGACCGACACGCGCGGCTCGGGCGTGCTCAACCGCGTCTTCTCGCACTACGAAGGCTATAAGGGCGTCATCGACCAGAACCGCAAGGGCGTGCTGATCTCGAACTCGGACGGTGAAACGGCGGCTTACGCCCTGTGGAACCTGGAAGAGCGCGGCACCATGTTCGTCGGCGCCGGCGAAAAGACCTATATGGGCATGATCATCGGCGAGAACTCGCGTTCGGACGATCTGGACGTCAACCCGATGAAGGCCAAGCAGCTGACCAACGTCCGCGCTTCGGGCAAGGACGAAGCCGTCCGCCTGACGCCGCCGCGCCGCCCCACCCTGGAACAGGCCATTGCCTACATCGAAGACGATGAGCTGGTCGAAGTGACGCCGAAGTCGATCCGCCTGCGCAAGAAGGAACTCAATCCTTCGTTCCGCAAGAAGCGGGTCAAGGAAGAGGCATAAGGATTATCATGGGGAAAATGCTTTTCCCCCATGTGCCCCCTTTGAAGAGTTTGAACGGCCCTGCGATCACGCGGGGCCGTTTTTTTATTCCCTCTCCCCGCAAGCGGGGAGAGGGGGCTAAGTTGCGTAGCTGACAACTTCGCCGCCAGCCAATGTTGCTCGCAGACCTTTGGCAGGTAGCGTCATGCCATCGACCTCGCGCGGCTTGTCGGCGTAATTGACCGTAACCTGGCTGCCATCCGCGAAGGTCGTGCGCTGGATCAGCTTGTCGTCGCTCAGATACGCAAATCCCGTCAAGGCCCGCTGCGCCAGGGCGCCATGCAGCTTGCTGAAAACGCCATACTGCTTCTGGATAATCGGCAGCCGCTCATCCAGGCTACCGGCGCTCAAATGATAGGTCGGCGCCACATTGTGCCGCAACTGCGTCAGCTCGCGATCCTGCGCCACATCGCTCAGTTTTAGATTGTCGTAGGTCCAGTGATGCGTCGTGATGATCGCCCCATGGAAGACCGCCTGATAAAGCGGCACCACGGCGCCCGGCGCGAAATGCAGCGCCCGGTACTTCGGCTTGGTCTTGGCCGGCGCGAAGAACTTGCCCGGCTGCTCCGGCGGGAACCAGTTGCCGGTATAGTAGGGCGATGACTGATCCGTGTTCAGATCCGGATCGCCCCAGCCGATGACCGGCGTTTCCGTGCCCTGCGCGAAGGCGATGCCCTGGCTGGTCACCGCATTGCCGACTTCGGAGCCCAGCGGCACCTGAATGGTCTCCGACCACCAGCGATGCACGGCATTGTTGGCCGCGGCGTGCTGGGCTTGCGTCGTCTCGTGACCCGGGCGGTAGTCATCGAAGACCATGCCGGTCGCGCTGACGTCGCTGAACCAGCTGTTATAACCGGCCGCGGCCTTCAACGCCGTGACGCGCGCTTTCAGCGAGCCGGTGACGCAGAGCGTGTTGGCGTAAAACCCCGTGCCCATGAAGCCCTTGCGCGGTTGCCCGTTCGCCAGGACGATCGGACATGTCTCATACAGCGTCCGCCCCTGTTGCGATGTTGCCCAGTCGGGCCGCTCACCCGGCGCGATCAGGCCCATATAGTCGTCGTAAGGCCCGATCAGATAACCGGCGTCCCTGGCTGCCGTGACCACTTCCGGGTGCCACAGTCCGCCATCGAAACCATCGCCCAGGCCGATCCATAGGCGATCAAGCCCGGCCTCCTTCAGCGCGCCAATCGTACGCTTCGACAGGCCTTCGCCCCAGTCGGCCGGATCTGGCGTCAGTGACGCCCTGAACGCATTGTGAAACTGTTGCCGCAGTTCGGGATAGGCGCCGGTCAGGCGGTTCAGGTCGATCTCCTCCTGCTGCCATTCGGCGCGCGCCAGCGACAGCAGGGCCGCATTGACATGACGCACCACGACGCGCCGCTCATAGGGCGCGGGACCGGCGGGCAGGGCGTTCAACTGGGCAACCGCCTCGGCATCGAGCGCCCCACGCAAGCGCGCGACGAAAGGATCTGTCCCGCGCAAGGTGGTCATGAAGCTCGGCCAGTCCGTGATATCCGACACGCCGATCAGCCCATTGCCCCACAGATAGACCTGTGGCGCGCCGATCAGCTTTTCGGTACCGGGCGTGACGCGGATCTTGTCGGCCAGGGTCTGGTACTGGCCTTCCGAAATCAGGAACGACCTGTAACGCTGCGCACCAGACAGCAGCGTATCGCCGAGATGCAGCTTTATCGCCATCGGTGTTCCGGGCGACAGGCGCGTGAACTCATGATGCAGCGACATGGCCAGCCCACCCGCCGCCTCGGTGAAATGCAGCCGATTGTTGAACGGATTGCGCAGCAGCCAGTGCAGCGAAAAGTCGCTGTGATCCATGCCCCACAGCGGCAGGGTCAGGTCC
>CBIHPL010000400.1:0-3943 GCA_966212005.1 uncultured Asticcacaulis sp. | reverse complement strand
CTCGATTGTATAGCGCCCCGCCCTCTCACCTTTCGATCGGGTCACCGTACTGGCGCCCGGCGCTTCCGAAGTCGATGAGGCAAGGCCTTCGCGGATCAGGCGGCCACCGGGCAGAAACCGGTACGTCGTCTGGGTGAATACGGCGGACGTCCCGCCGAGCGCCGTATTGCCTGTACCGCCGGTGGCGACAAAGCGGCCCTGAAGGTCCGCGGCCGAGGGCGGCTCGGTCCAGACCTGGTTGTTGAGGATGGGCCGCCACGCGCCGGAGCCACCAACATACTCGTATTTGCCGCCAGTCGTGCGCCAGGTCGACCAGCGCTGGGGATTGGCCGCCCTGTCCGCCGCGATGCCGCCAGGTCCGGCGAGGCTTTTCACATCGAGCAGGATGTCCCCCGACGTGAACAGGACGACCGGCTTGTAAATGATGGTGACCATTCCGCCATAGCCCAGTCCGGACGACTGGATGAGGCCATATCCCACTACGCCCTTGGGTGCCGCGGCGGAGGCTGCCGTTTTGACTGGCGCCGATGTCGACGGCCGGGGAGCCGCGGCCGCGTGCGGCCAGCTGCCAGCTATACTTGACGATGGCGAGGCGATCCAGGCCGACAGGGCGGTGCATGCCTGGGCATAAAGCGGCGACAACCTGGCGTCCACACCGACCTTCAGCGTCTGATAGGCCTGGCGCCCCTTGTCGTCTGCCTGAGCGGCGGCGGCGGCCTGGCGGAGAGAAGGAATGGAATTGCGCGCCTGCCAGTCCTTCAGCGCAGCCGCCACGGCCGTTCCGGATTGCCGCGCCTCGGGACAGCGGTCCGCAAGGCTTTCCGTGGCCAGCATCTGGCCGACGGCGGTCGCGAAGTCACGGTTGGAAAAGTCGGGCGGCACTTGGGCCAGCGTGGGCACGGCCACGACCATCAGAGCAGCACAGGTACGCAAGAGCATGAGCAATCTCCGGCCTATCATCCGAAACCATGCCCCGTCCCTGTGCGGTTCCTATGACACAGCGACCGCAGACTGTCACCGTATACGGCAGTGCTCTATGCCGGCTTCTTCGTCAGCGGTGCATTCGACACCGGCATGGCCAGCGTAATCTCGCCCGCCTTTTCGAAGGTCAGCTTCACATTGACGGTCGAGCCATCTTGCGGGCGGACCTTCAGGCCCATCAGCATGATGTGGTTGCCGCCGGGCTTAAGCACCAGGGTTTCGCCGGGCGCGATGACGAAGCCATCCTTCATCTCACCCATTTCCATGACGCCGTCCTTGGTCGACATGCTATGCAGCTGCGTTGAAGCCGCGCAGTCGCACGACGCCGAAACCAGGCGATCCGGTTCGGTCCCCGTGTTACGGATTGTCACATAGGCGCCTGTATTCGGATTGTTCCCCAGCGCCGCACGCATGGCGTAGTCGGTCATGGTAATCGTGCTGGACGTAACGACGCCGTTGATGTTGCTTGAGTGCGAGACGGTTGTCGTGGACTTGCCGTCGCAGGACGCGAGCGCTGCGGCGGCGAGGACAAGGACGGCAAGGCGTTTCATGGGCAGCTCCGGTAAGGCTTGCAGGAGGCTAGCCTCCTGCACCTCGATACATGATAGTGATTACGCGCTTCTATAACAAAAGCCGGACCTTCAGGCCCGGCTTTTGTTATAGAAATATCTAGACACCGTCGCGTCTCGGGGCGCAGGGGTCGTGACCCCTGCAAGTCTTTAACCCCACAGCCCCACGATCCGCTTGGTCTCCTCAACGACCGGCGCCGACACCTGGCGCGCCCGTTCCGCTCCCAGTCGCAGCACCCGGTCGATTTCACCCGGATCGGTCAGCAACCGCCGCAAGGTTTCGGAAATCGGCGCCATCTTGCCGACCACGACCTCCGCCAGTGCCGGCTTGAACGCACCAAAGCCCTTGCCGCCGAATTCATTGAGCACGTCCTGAGCTGAGACCCCGGCCAGCGCCGCATAGATACCGACCAGGTTTTTCGCTTCGGGACGTTCCGCCAGGCCGTCCTCGTTTTCCGGCAGGACGTCGGCGTCCGACTTGGCCTTCTTGACCTTGGAGGCGATCGTATCGGCATCGTCGGTCAGGTTGATGCGTGAATTGTCCGAAGGGTCGGACTTCGACATCTTGGCCAGGCCGTCGCGCAACGACATGATGCGCGCGCCCGGCCCCTGATACAGGGTTTCCGGCAACGGGAAGAAGTCCGTCCCGTAGTCGTGGTTGAACTTCTTGGCGACGTCGCGCGTCAGTTCGAGATGCTGACGCTGGTCTTCGCCGACCGGGACGTGGGTCGCCTTGTAGATCAGGATGTCGGCGGCCTGCAGCACCGGATAGGTATAGAGCCCGATCGAAGCCCGTTCCTTGTCCTTGCCGGCCTTGTCCTTGAACTGCGTCATGCGGTCGAGCCAGCCCAGGCGCGCCACGCAGTTGAACAGCCACGCCATTTCGGTGTGCGCCGGCACGGCCGATTGCGGGAAGATCGACGACTTGTCCGGATCGACACCGGCCGCCAGGTAACAGGCCGCAATCTCGCGCGTCTGCGACAAAAGCTTGCCGGGGTCCTGCCAGACAGTGATCGCGTGCAGATCGGCAATCATGTAGAAGCGCTCAGCTTCAAGTGACTGCATGTCGGCGAACTTTTTGAGCGCGCCGAGATAGTTGCCGAGATGAAGCGAGCCGGACGCCTGGATTCCGGACAGGATGCGCATGGGTTTTGTCATCGTTTACCTGCGCCGAAGCGCCGCCTTCAGTTCCGCCGGACGCACCGCGCCGGTCACAAAGAGACAGGCGATATAAAGGAACAGGCCGGCAAAACAAACCCCCACAACAGTGATTTCCTTGACGCCCGCCGGAAGGACGGCCGCCAGTGGCGCCTGGACCACGGGCCGATAGAAGGAACAGGCGGCCAGAAATGTCCCCATGACGACGCCGCCGACAAGGATCTTGGCCAGGGCCGCGCCGCTGCGGTTGGACAGGTGCCACAACTTACGCCGGTAAAGAGCGACGACCATCAGGATGACATTGGCCCAGGCGCCGGCAGATGTGCCAATCGCCAGGCCGGGCACACCGATCAGGTGGAACATGCTGACGCCGACGATCAGATTGACGACGACATTCACCAGGGCGAACTTCATCGGCCCCCAGGTGTCCTTACGCGCATAAAAGGCCGGGCTGAGTATCCGCGTCAGGACGAAGGCCGGGACACCCCAGCCATAATGCAGCAGGGCGGCCGCCGTCTGCTGGGCGTCGTAGACGTGAAACGCACCCCGCGTGAACAGGCCGTCTATCAGGAAAAACGGGATGGCGACCAGAGCCGCCGCCGCCGGCAGGGTAAAGACCATCGAATAGATCAACGCGTTGTCGAGCGTCGTTTGCGCGCCTTCATGGTCCCCCGATTGCACGGCACGCGACAAGGCAGGAAGAAGCGCGACACCGATCGCCACACCCACCATACCAAGCGGCAGCTGGTACAGGCGGTCAGCGACCGACAGCCACGACACGGCGCCGTCGACGGCCGAGGCAAAAAAACCCGAGACCAATACGTTGATCTGCGTCGCGGAGGCGGCCAGCGCGCCGGGTATGGCCAGCCACAACAGCTTTCGAACCTCAGGCGTAAATCGCGGAATGACATTGAGCCCGATGCGCGCGCCGACACGGCGCACGCCCCAAACCAGCAGTCCCGCCTGGGCGATGCCGGCAACCAGGATGCCGACCGCGCCCGCCCATGCGCCCGAGATCGGGTCCCTTTGCGGCCAGACAATGATCAGCATGATAATGTTGAGAAGGGTCGGCACCGCGGCGGATACGATGAAACGGCCGCGCGCATTGAGCACACCCGACAACAGCGCCACAATGGCCATGCACGGCAGATACGGCATGGCGATCTGGGTGAGCACAACGGTCAATTTGAACTTGTCGGGCGTGTCCATGAAGCCGGGGCGAATGATGTATTGCA
>CBIHPL010000399.1:0-3943 GCA_966212005.1 uncultured Asticcacaulis sp. | reverse complement strand
GGGAATCGCCATGGATTCGCGCGCAGCCGCCACGGCAGACGATGCCGGGTTGGCCGCCGCCGGGGGCGGCGCCGTCGGCCTCTTGTCCTGATCGCTCGGTCGTTTGCCAAACACTGGGTTAAAGCCCTTACTTCTTGAACAGGGATTGAAGGAACGACTTTTTCGGTTTGATCTCCGGCGTTCGGCCGGTGAGGGTCGCGGTCAGCTGCGTGAGGGCTTCGCCGACCTTCGAGTTGGCGCCGACCTCAGCGATCATCTGGCCGTTGTTCGATGCCTGTCCGAACAGCTTCGCATCGAACGGGATCAGGCAGCATGGCTCAAGGCCCAGGGCCGCGGTGAAATCCTTGACCGGAATTTCCGGACGGCCGGGCAGGTCCATCTGGTTCAGGACCAGTCGCGGCGCCGCGTCGTTGGGACGTGACGCTTTCAGGAGATCGATGATATTCTTGGCATTGCGAAGGCTGGCCAGATCCGGTGTCGCGACAATGACGACGTCGTCGGCGGCGATCAGATTGCGCTTCAGCCATGGCGTCCAGACGTGCGGCAGGTCCATGACGATGAACGGCGCGGCCGAACGCACCTTGCGCGTGACCTCTTCGTAGGCGTCGGCGTCGGCGACGAAATCCTGATCCAGGGTGGCCGGCGCCGAAAACAGCGACAGGCGGTCCGAGCACTTGGTCAGCATGCGGTCGAGCAGGACGGAGTCCAGGCGGTCGGGCTCATTGAGCGCATCGGCCACGCCCTGGAGGGGGTCCTGGTTGAAGTCGAGGCCGGCGGTGCCGAACGGCAGATCGTAATCGACGATGACCGTATTGGCCTGCATGGCTTCGGCCAGGTTGTAGGCAAAGTTGTGGGCGATGGACGAAGAGCCCGCGCCGCCGCGCGCGCCGACAAAGGCGATTGCGCGGCCGACGAAAGGCGTTTCCGGATCGTTGTAGAGCGAGGCGACCGTCTTGATGAGCTGCAGCGGGCTGACCGGTGCGACCATGTATTCGGACACGCCCTGACGGATCAGTTCGCGATACAGAGAGATGTCATTGGTCTGGCCGACGACGACGACCTTGGTGTTGGCGTCACAGACCTCGGCCAGCTGCGCCAGCTGATCCAGCATGTCGCGGCCGCGCGCGGTGCTTTCGACGAACAGCAGCGAAGGCGTCGGTTCGTTGCGATAGGTGTCGATGGCTTCCATGATGCCGCCGCGCTTGACGACGCACTGGGCGCGGGTCATGCGGCGATCGAGCGACGCGGTGTCGCACGCCTGCACGCTGTCTTCGGAATCCGGAAAGAAGTGGATGGCGATACGCGGGATCGAGATGGCGCCGATGTCGTCGTCGCCGCCCAGCGCGTAGCCCGGCGTCTGCGGTTGAGGGGTGACGCCGGCAAAGGCCTGGCGTTGCGTATGCGGTACGGGATCCAGATCGTCGTCGAAAGGATCGCGCACGGTCCGGCTTTCGGCAAAGCCCGGTTCCAGAGCCGGGTCGATTTCCGGCGTGCCGATCCTGTCGCCCTCAACCTTGTAATCTGGCGCCTTGTAATCGGTGATGAACTCGTCATCGAGATCGTCGATGCTGTCAAAGGGATCGTTCAGCTTGGCCGGGTTGGGCATGTCATCGCTCGTTGTGGCATCGCTTTCTGAGGCGATCTGGGGGACTGCACTTTTTGCTACGCTACTCATGTTACGCACTGAAACCTGAAGACTATTTTATGGCGTCGGAAACAGTGCCCTGGGCCTGCTCGTCCTTGGCACTGGAGGTCACTTCACCCTTGCGGTACTTGGTCAGGATGTCCGACTTGCGCAGCGAGTCCGCAGGTGTGCGTGACGCGGCCCGGCCGATGTCGCGCGGATCGGCGATCTGTGCGGCAAGGTTCGAATTCAGTGCACATCCAAAGTTGGCATAGGTTTCGTTTTTGGCCGTGGCCGTCAGGTTTTCCCAGCTCTGGTTGCACGCATAAACGACGGCGCGGGAATAGGTGACATTGACGGTGACGATGTCCGCCGGTTGCTCCGGAGCGCTGGCCTGGTTCAGGGACTCGACCGGCACGTCGTGTCCGGCCAGGTAGTCGCCGATACGGCGGCCCGCGGCTACGGCGCCAGGATCGTTGGCCGTGACAATGCGGATATCGACGGCGTCGCCGCGCGTCCAGCTGGCGTCTTCCGCGACCTGATCGAGGGCGCGACGCTGGTTGTCCGACAGGCCGCCGGCATTGATGCGGAAAGACACGCTGCGTGTCTGGGCTTCCGCCGTCAGCGGATACTGATCGGTCGGAAGCGGCGGCAGCGGTGCCGCCGCGGTGTCCGCGTGTTTTGTCGTGGCGCAGGCGGCCAGCATCAACACCGGCGCCAGCAGGCCAAGATAACGAATGGGAGATTGGCTCATGAGGGGCGTCCTATTCGATCACGTAGCCGACGGGGGCGGAGTAGGCGGGCGGAGCGTCGCTATCGGAGACGGTCTCACCGTTGCGCGCCTTGATGACCTGGTTGACCCGGCCCATGAAGGTGGCCTGAAGGTCGTGCGCGACACGCAGGTTGTCGGCGGGGGTCTGGTAGTCGCCCGGTGCGCCCGGTTGGACGATGTACGGTGTGACGATGATAACCAGCTCGGTTTCTTCATTCAGGAAGTCGCGCGAACGGAACAGCGTGCCGAGAATGGGCAGTGAAACCAGGCCCGGAAGGGCGTCGACCGACTGCTTGTACTTCTGCTGCAACAGGCCGGCGATCATCATCGACGAACCGGACTGCATCTCGACCGTGTCTTCTGCCCGGCGGACCGACAGGGCCGGCAGGGTCAGGGACGTGTTCAGTTGAAGGGCGCCGACGTTCGACAGTTCGGAGACTTCGGTTGAAATCTTCATCGAAATCCGGCCGGACGACAGGACGACCGGGGTAAAGCCGAGACCGACGCCGAACGGCTTGAAGTCGACCGTGACGCGGCCCTGATTGTCCTGCGCGACCGGAACGGGGAATTCGCCGCCGACGAGAAACTTGGCGGCTTCACCCGATACCGAGGTCAGGTTGGGCTCGGCCAGTGTGCGGATCAGGCCGACGCGTTCGAAGGCGTTGATGTTGGAATCGATCGACAGGCCCAGGGCGCGGGTATCCGTATAACCGATCGACCCACCGCCCAGCAGCTTGTTGTTGACGCCGTAGGTGGTGTTGGTGGCGATGCCGAAGGTGACGCCGTTGGAATTGGTCATGCTGAGCAGGTGGTCGAACCCCAGCTGCTTGATGGTCGTACGGTTGATTTCGACGATACGGACCTTGAGCGTCACCTGGTCCTTGCCGGCGATGCTGATCAGGTTGACCACGTCTTCCGGCTTGCCGGCGAAGCCTTGCGCCAGTCGGAAGATCTGGTCGGCTTCGCCGTTGTTGCGGGCCATGCCGCTAAGCACGACCTTGCCGGCCAGGCTCTGGACCTCGACCTTGCTGTCCGGGAAGAGGCGGGCGACGGCATCGGCCAGGTGATCGGTCGAGGCATCGACGCGGATCTGGAGATTGAGGATCTGGCGGCCCGAAGCATCGAAGAAGATTGCATCGCTCTGGCCGGCATCGACGCCGAGGACAAAGATGCGGCGGGGTGTGCGCAGGACTGCGTCGGCGACGGCCGGGTTCGACACGAAGACGTCGGCGGCATCGGCCGGCAGGTCGATCACCGCCGAACGGCCCTTGGGCAGGTTCAGGACCTGCGACTTGACGGCCGTGCTTTGCAGCCCCTTGACCGAAGTCTTGTCAGGTGCAGCGTGCACGGCGGCCGGCACGGCAGAGGCCGCCAGGACGGCGGCAATAACCAGGCTGGAGGTGAGGGCTTTTTTCATCAGGTTCATCGCGTCACCAGCACATCTGAGGACTGACCGTTACGGAAGATGCGCACGCTGCCGTCGCCGCCGGTCGGCACGGCCGTGACGATACCCGACGGACCGGAAGCGTCGGCGTAGGAACGCAGCA
>CBIHPL010000398.1:0-3944 GCA_966212005.1 uncultured Asticcacaulis sp. | reverse complement strand
ACGTCTTCGGCGGTCAGCGGCTCGAAATACAGGCGGTCGGACGTATCATAGTCGGTCGACACCGTTTCCGGGTTGCAGTTGACCATGATGGCTTCGATGTCGATGTCCTTGAAGGCAAAGGCGGCATGACAGCAGCAATAGTCGAACTCGATGCCCTGGCCGATCCGGTTGGGTCCGCCGCCGAGGATGATGGCCTTCTTGCGATCCGACGGATCGGCTTCGCATTCCGGGATCTGGCCCAGCGCGCCCGATTCGTAGGTCGAATACATGTAGGCGGTATTGGAGGCGAATTCGGCGGCGCAGGTGTCGATGCGCTTGAAGACCGGGCGGACACCCAGTTCACGGCGCGCGGCGCGGACGGCCTGTTCCTTCTGGTCGGTCAGGTGCGCCAGGCGCTTGTCCGAGAAACCCATGGCCTTCAGCGTGCGGAAGCCTTGGGCCGACTTGGGCAGGCCCAGGGCGCCGATCTTGGCTTCCTCGGAGACGATGGTTTCGATCTGGCGCAGGAACCACGGCTCGTAGTTGCAGGCGGCGTTGATATCCTCGACGCTCAGGCCGTGGCGGAAGGCCTGGGCGATGACGCGCAGGCGGTCCGGCGTCGGGCGGCCCAGTTCGCGGATGACGGCTTCGCGCAGGGCGTGCGGTTCGGCATTTTTTGTGCCCGGGATTTCGATCTCGTCGAAGCCCGACAGGCCGGTTTCCAGGCCGCGCAGGGCCTTCTGCACCGACTCGGCGAAGGTGCGGCCGATGGCCATGACTTCGCCGACCGACTTCATCGAGGTGCCGAGCAGGGGCTCGGAGCCTGGGTACTTTTCAAACGCGAAGCGCGGAATCTTGGTAACGACGTAGTCGATCGACGGCTCGAACGAAGCCGGCGTGACCTTGGTGATGTCGTTCTGCAGTTCATCCAGCGTATAGCCGACGGCCAGCTTGGCGGCGACCTTGGCGATGGGAAAACCCGTCGCCTTGGAGGCCAGGGCCGACGACCGCGACACGCGCGGGTTCATTTCGATGACGATCATGCGGCCGTCGGCCGGGTTCAGCGCGAACTGGACGTTCGAACCGCCGGTTTCGACGCCGATCTCGCGCAGGACGGCCAGCGAGGCCGAGCGCATGATCTGATATTCCTTGTCCGTCAGGGTCAGGGCCGGGGCTACCGTGATCGAATCGCCCGTGTGCACGCCCATCGGATCGACGTTTTCGATCGAGCAGACGATGATGCAGTTGTCCGCCGTGTCGCGGACGACTTCCATTTCGTATTCCTTCCAGCCGAGGATCGACTCTTCAATCAGCACTTCGGTGGTCGGTGACAGGTCGAGGCCGCGTTCGACGATTTCCTTGAATTCTTCCTGGTTGAAGGCGATGCCGCCGCCGGTGCCGGCCAGGGTGAACGACGGGCGGATGACGGCCGGCAGGCCACCGATGGTCTTCAGTGCCTCGACGGCTTCGTCCCAGGTGTGGGCGACGGCGGACTTGGCCGATTCCAGGCCCAGCTTTCCATGGCGTCGCGGAACTTCTGGCGGTCTTCGGCCTTGTCGATGACGTCGGCCTTGGCGCCGATCATCTCGACATTGTACTTGGCCAGCACGCCCGAATTTTCCAGCGCCAAGGCCGTATTGAGCGCCGTCTGGCCGCCCATGGTCGGCAGAAGCGCGTCGGGGCGTTCCTTGGCGATGATCTTCTCGACGAATTCCGGCGTGATCGGCTCGATATAGGTCGCATCGGCCACGTCCGGATCGGTCATGATCGTGGCGGGGTTCGAATTGACCAGGATGATGCGGTAGCCTTCCTGACGCAGCGCCTTGCACGCCTGGACCCCGGAATAGTCGAACTCACAGGCCTGGCCGATGACGATCGGGCCGGCGCCAATGATGAGGATGGACTTGAGGTCTGTACGTTTAGGCATCTCGGTCTTTCGTAACGCGCGCGAACGGTCCGCGCATCAAGCGCTGACACGGCCGGGACTTTCGGGTTTTGGGCTAAGCGGGTGCTTTACTGCCTGTGACCCCGCAGTGCAACCCGATTCTTTCCCTCCGCTCGATTCTTTACGGACCTCATACCGGCTGTCGTTTCAGGAGAAATGCGTTGTCAGGACGACGGGTGTGCGGCACATACCGGGCAAGTAAGAGGTGTTGAAGCGTGTCCGGGAAGACAAAAGCAGTGACGGGCGTGGACAGTCTGTCCAAGCGTCAGAAAGAAATTTTGCGCCTTGTGGCGCGTCATCATCAGATCAAGGAAATTGCCCGTCTGCTCGATATCAGCGAGGCAACGGTCCGTACCCACACTGAAGAAGCGCGGCGACGGCTGGGAGCCCCGACCAGCCGGGAAGCCGCTATTGCCCTGTTGCGCCACGAAAGCAGTGACGGTGCATTGAGCGGGGAAGGCTTGCTGCCCGACACGTCAAGAGACGCGCATCCCCAAATGAAGGCGGCGTCCGAACAGACGACGGGCCCGGACCCGGTCACCGAGCCCGAAGGTGTATCCCCGGCTCAGCCTCAATGGGTTTCGGACTGGCTCGGCAAGAGATCGATGATCGAATGCCTCGGAATAATCCTGCTGATCGCGCTGGGACTGACGGTTGTCCTGGTCGCTCTTTTGACCAGCACGGCGACATTCATTCAGGCCATCCACAATATTACCGGACAGTCGCACTGATATGAATCTGCATATGCTGGAACTGTTGTGGATGTACGGCGCATGGGTCACCCTGTTCCTCAGCTGCGGCTGGGCATTCTGGAAGGGTGGCCCTGTAGAAAGAACCGGCGCGGCGATCCTGGCTGTGTGCTGGGCCTTATGGGTGGTCCTGCATCGGCTGGACGGCTCCGGGCCCGGCTATATCGGTATTTCCATCGACGTCGTGTCGATGGTCGCCTTCGTCTGGCTGGCCATCCGAACGCGCCGTCCCTGGGTGTTTTTTGTGGCCGCCGCCACGGTCAACAGTGTCGCTACACATTTTATCGCGCGGTGGCTACACATGGGCGCCTACGGCTATATCACCGCGCTGGGGGTCTGGGGCGCCTATGCGCCGTTGCTGGGCCTGGCCTTTGGCGTCTGGGCATATCAGCGTGCGCAAAGCCGGGCGGCGGCTTCAGCCGCGCCCGCTCAACAGCCGTAACATTGGCCTTGCTGGTTCAGGCGTCGACCGCCTGGCGCTCACGCATGTGCTGGGCAAAGCGCTCGAACAGATAGAGCGAATCGACCGGGCCGGGTGAGGCTTCGGGGTGGTGCTGAACGCTGAAGACCGGCTTGTTGGCCATCGCGATGCCGCAATTGGACCCATCGAACAGCGAAACGTGGGTTTCGATCACGCCTTCGGGCAGGCTGTCGCGGTCGACCGCGAAGCCGTGGTTCATCGACACGATCTCAACCTTGCCGGTCGTCTCGTCCTTCACCGGATGGTTGGCGCCGTGGTGGCCCTGGCCCATCTTGACGGTCTTGGCGCCCAGCGCCAGCGCCAGCATCTGGTGGCCGAGACAGATGCCGAAGACCGGCAGACCGGCATCGACCAGCTTGCGGATCACCGGCACGGCGTATTCGCCGGTCGCGGCCGGATCACCCGGGCCATTCGACAGCAGGACGCCGTCGGGATTGCGGGCCAGGATGTCTTCGGCCGAGGTCTTGGCCGGAACGATCTGGACGTCGGCGCCGATATCGACCAGGGCGCGCAGGATGTTCTGCTTGACGCCGTAATCGATGACCACGACCTTGAACTTTTTCTCGGTACCGTCCGCATAGCCCTGCGGCCACTGCCACAGGTCAGTGGTATAGGTCGATGACTGGGCCGAAGTGGCGGCCGGCGCCAGATCGAGTCCGCCGATGCCCGACCAGTTGGCGGCTTTTGAAATCAGGGCAGGAATGTCGAAAACCCCTGCCGGAGAGTGCGCGATGATGCCGTGCGGCATGCCCTTGTCGCGGATACGCTTGGTCAGGGCCCGCGTGTCGAT
>CBIHPL010000397.1:0-3951 GCA_966212005.1 uncultured Asticcacaulis sp. | reverse complement strand
AAGGACATCGAAGGCGCCGTCCAGCGCCTGGCCCAGATGGCCCGCGCCGCCGGCATTCACCTGATCATGGCCACACAGCGTCCGTCGGTCGACGTCATCACCGGTACTATCAAGGCCAACTTTCCGACCCGGATTTCGTTCCAGGTCACCTCGAAAATCGACAGCCGCACCATCCTGGGTGAACAGGGCGCCGAGCAGCTGCTCGGTCAGGGCGACATGCTCTACATGGCGGGCGGCGGCCGCATCACCCGCCTGCATGGCCCGTTCGTGTCCGACGGCGAGGTCGAAGCCGTGGCGCAGTTCCTGCGCGACCAGGGCCAGCCGAACTATCTCGACGACGTCACCTATGGCGGCGACGAGGAGGCCGGCTCGGGCGAAGGCGGCGGCATGGGCGAAGGCGGAGGTTCGGGCGACGACCTTTACGACAAGGCCGTCTATTTCGTCACCTTCGACCGCAAGGCCTCGACCTCCTATATCCAGCGCAAATTGCAGATCGGCTATAACCGCGCCGCCTCGCTCATGGAAAAGATGGAGCAGGAAGGCGTGGTCGGCCCCGCCAACCATGTCGGCAAACGCGACATCCTGGTCGGCCCGCCTCCGATCTAGCCGGGGTCGTAACGACCCTGGACCCGAAATCGCGACAGTGGAAACGCACACAAACAAAAAGCCGCCGGATCATCTCCGGCGGCTTTGATTTTAGCGGGAATGAAATCCCTTATTTCGTGTTCGACAGGCGCAGTTCACGGGCGCGGGTCAGGATGGCGTTTTCGATATCCAGCTGGGTTTGCTGCGACACAGGGGCATCCACCCACTGGCCGCCGGTCTGCACCTGCTTGTAGACCGAAACGTTCAGCGCGTCGGCACGCAGGCGGGCATCGAGAATGTAGATGGTCGTCTTGAAACGTTCGTCAGGCTTCTGCGGATTGGCATACCAGTCCGAGATGATGACGCCGCCCCATGGGTCGGCCGAATTCAGCGGCATGAAGGAAATGGTGTCGAGCGAGGCGCGCCAAAGATAGGCGTTGACACCGATACCCGCCTGTTCGTTGTAGGACGGCGCAGTCGACTTCTTGCCACCAAACAGACCCAGGAACTTGCTGTCTTCGGTCGGCGCCGTCGTCGTTGCCGACGGAGCAGGCTTGCCGGCGCAGGCGCTCAAGGTAAGGCAGGCAGCCAGTGCACCCAGAACCAGGGCCGAGCTAAGCTTAGTCGTCATCGAAAATTCACTCCGCATCGTTGTTGCGCCACATTTTGTTGCAATGGGTCCGCAAGCTCTTGCAAAGGCCCCCATAGGCCACCTGGTGGTTATCGCCGGTTGTCGCCTCTTGATCCAACCTTCCCTATAGCATGCTGGCAAGGGGGTGTGACAAGAGTTCGTTTACATCAATCCCAACAGTCCGGCAAATTTAAGTCCAATGTCGCGCAAATATGCTGCTGCGGGAGACGCGGAGTTTCAGGTGTGAAACACGTGCAGGCATCTTGTTGAATTATCAGGCTGTTTACCTTGATTAATTGGTCAGGCGCCGAATCCGTGACCTATAGAACACATCTGTCCGGGGAATCCATGCTGGAAGGGTTTTCACTCCTGACAGAAATTGACCGGACACGCGAATTCGGCTTAATCGGTTTTTGACATATAAGTGCCAACAATGGTGTGTAGTTTTGACATGACGCATAGCTAGTTTCGGAATGGGCTGTTTCACTTTTGGAAAATGTCGTCAGATATTTTCCGGGGCGAACGTTTTTTTCACGATAACAGCTTACCGTGGTGCCGTTCTACAGACGCAGTTCGAGTAAGACCCATGAAACCCGTTACCGCCTTCGCAGTGACCCTAGCGCTTCTGGCTTCTGCCGGAATGGGCCAGGCCGCGTGGGCGCAGGCCAAGTCGGCCAAGCAAACGGAAATCGCCGGTCTGGCGCCTGTCACGGTCAGCGACAGCTATATCAGCGAACAAACCACCACCCTCTCAAAGCCCGAGCAGAAGTCCAGTATCTTCCAGTTCGACCTGAAGGGTAAGTGGGGGCTGAAGTTCGACATTAACCAGGCCGAAAGCCGTCCATCGGGTTTCAACGACGTCGATGCGGGCGCCTTCTACAAGCTCACCCCTTCGCTTCGCGTCGGTGGCACCGTGGGTTTCGGTGAAAAGACCGAGGCCTTCAAGCCGGAAACGACCGGCCGCAATCAGAACGCCAAGACGCAGCCACGCGTCCGTCTCGAAACGACTTTTAAATTCTAAGAGCTGGCAAGCTCCAATCTAATCCTTCAGACTGAATGCATCGACCGCCGCGACGCCTGACAGGCCGCTGTCGCGCAACTGCGGAATCGTGTCGCAACTGATGCCGCCAAGCCCATAGACCGGCACGGGCGACGCATCGACAAGATCACGAATGCCTTTGATGCCTAATGCAGTGGCACCGGCCGCTGAAGCGCTTCGGGTAGCGAAGACGGGTGAAACAAAAACCGCATCCAGGGCATCTATCTCAGGCCGGTGCAGGGTCTCGATATTGTGGCATGCAGCGGTCAGTACGAAATCCGGAAACTCGGCGGCCAGGGCCGGAGCCTTGGCGAGATTGCGTTCCGGCAAATGGACACCACGTGCGCCGACTTCGAAAGCCAGGTCCGCGTCGTCGCCGATCAACAAGGTCAGGTGACGCTCAGCGGCGATCCGGCTTAACAGTCGCGCCCGTTGCAAGGCATGGGCTTCACCGAAATGACGGTAGATGATACCGCACCCGGCCGGCAGATGCTCGGCGATATCTTCGGGGTGGGCGATGCGCCCCGGGTCCGTGACGAAGAAAAGGACAGGCAGCGAGGAATCATCAGGGTTCAAAGCCGTACGCGCCTGCGCTATGACGGTCGCCTTGTCGAGCAGATACTGGAAGCGGGTTGCATATGTCATCGCCGGATACCGAAGACTATCAGCGGATTATAGACCGAATGGAGGCTGCTTTAAAGGCCTCAGGCCGGGAACGCGACAGCGCCATCCTGACGGCCGTATCCAAGACGCAGCCCTGGGATCGGATCCTTCCGGTTTTGCGCGCCGGTCACCGGCGTTTTGGCGAGAACCGCGTACAGGAGGCTATGGAACGCTGGACAGGGCAAAGAGAGACATGGTCAGGCCTGGAGCTGCGGCTCATCGGGCCTTTGCAGAGCAACAAGGCAGCCGATGCCGTGGCTTTTTTCGATGTTATCGAGACCATCGATCGCGAAAAGATCGCCCGTGCGATTGCCGATGAAATCCAGAACCAGGGCCGGTCGCCGGAGTTGCTGATCCAGGTCAATATCGGCGAGGAGGACCAGAAGGCGGGAGTTCCGCCTGTTGAAACCGACGCCTTTATCGCCACCGTGCGTGGTTATGGCCTGACGGTGTCGGGATTGATGTGCATTCCGCCGGTTGACGGTCCACGTGGTCCCTATTTCGCCCTGCTGAAAAAGATCGCCGACCGTAACGGTATTTCTCAACTCAGCATGGGGATGAGCGACGACTTTGAAACGGCGATTGCCTTTGGCTCAACGGAAATCCGCGTCGGCTCGGCCATCTTCGGCTCCCGCTAAAATTTCTGTTCCAAGGCCCTTTGGACCTTGGCCGCCGGAGGTCCTTATTCCTTTATCTCCACTGTGCTTCCCGGCTCCGCTTCTTTGAGCAGCTCCAGCAGGTCGTCACTGGCCAGGGCGACACAGCCCTCGGTGCCGGCATAGTTGTCGCGCGCCAGGTGCATGAAAATCGCCGATCCCATGCCGGCCACGGGCGGGTCATCATTGTGCCCCAGTACGACGATAATGTCGTAAACATGATCATCCCGCCACAGCTTTTCATGACCGAAGGCAAAAGGCAGCTTCACATGCCGGTTATAATCCGGGCTCTTTGGGTCGTCGCACCAGCCGTCGTCCGGCGACAGGGCAACGACCGGCACGGACGTCTCCGGCGGCTGTACCCGGTCCGGGCGGTA
>CBIHPL010000396.1:0-3951 GCA_966212005.1 uncultured Asticcacaulis sp. | reverse complement strand
GGCCGCCGGGTCGCCGCGTAGCCGCGCCGCCTCCGCGCTATGATGAGACCATCCTCAAATACTTCACTTTAGCCGCCATGTTCTGGGCGATCGCCGGCTTTTCCGTCGGCGTACTGATCGCGTTTCAGATGGCGTTTCCGTGGTTGAACATCGAGCCCTATTTGACGTTTGGTCGCCTGCGCCCCTTGCACACCTCGGCGGTCATCTTTGCGTTCGGCGGCAACATCCTGTTCGCCACCTCGTATCATGTCATCCAGCGCACCTGTCAAACACGCCTGTTCAGCACGAAGATGGCGTGGTTCCACTTCTGGGGTTATCAGGCGTTTATTCTGATGGCGGGCCTGGGTTACCTGTTTGGCGTGACGCAGGGCAAGGAATATGCGGAACCCGAATGGTATGCCGACCTGTGGCTGACCGTCGTCTGGGTGGTCTACTTCATAAACTACCTGATGACCCTGACCCTGCGCAAAGAGAAGCACATCTATGTCGCCAACTGGTTCTTCCTGAGTTTCATCGTCACGATCGCCCTCCTGCACCTAGTCAACAATTTTTCTCTGCCGGTGTCCGCGGTCAGCGTGAAAAGCTATTCGGTCTGGGCGGGTGTGCAGTCGGCGTTGATCCAGTGGTGGTACGGCCATAACGCTGTAGGCTTCTTCCTCACCGCCGGGTTCCTGGGCATGATGTACTATTACATCCCCAAGCAGGCCGATCGCCCGGTCTATTCCTATCGGCTGTCGATCATCCACTTCTGGTCGCTGATCTTCATCTACATCTGGGCCGGTCCGCACCACCTGCTTTACACCTCGCTGCCGGACTGGGCACAGACCCTGGGCATGACATTCTCGATCATGCTGTGGATGCCCTCGTGGGGCGGGATGATCAACGGAATGATGACCCTGTCGGGCGCTTGGCACAAACTGCGCGACGATCCGATCCTCCAGTTCATGATCATTGCACTCGCCTTCTACGGCATGTCGACCTTCGAAGGCCCCCTGATGTCGATCAAGACGGTCAATTCGTTGTCGCACTACACCAACTGGACGGTTGGCCATGTCCACGCAGGTGCCTTGGGCTGGGTCGCCTACATCTCGTTCGGCGCAATCTACTACCTGGTTCCGCACCTCTGGAGAAAGTCAGGCATGTTCTCGACCAAGCTGATCTCGGTCCACCTGTGGATATCGACCGTAGGCATCGTTCTCTACATCACCTCGATGTGGGTCGCCGGCATCATGCAGGGCCTGATGTGGCGTGCCTATGACGAGATGGGTTTCCTGACCTACTCGTTCGTCGAGGTCGTCCAGGCCATGCATCCCTATTACATCATCCGTGCTCTCGGTGGAGTGCTCTTCCTGATCGGCGGCGCCATCATGGCCTACAATATCTGGCGCACGATCAAACTGCCATCGGAGGCGCGGGCCCGGACCGTTGCTTCCAAGCTGGTCGCGGCGGAATAGGAGGCCGGAATGTTGGAATCACACAAAAAACTCGAACGAAACTCCATCTGGCTTTTGATCTTCGCCGTCGTTGCCGTCTCCATCGGCGGCATTGTCGAGATCGTGCCATTGTTCCGCATGCAGACCACGATCGAACCCGTAGAGGGGGTGCGTCCCCTGACACCGCTCGAAGTGGCCGGGCAGGACATCTATATCCGCGAAGGATGCAATACCTGCCATTCGCAGCAGATACGACCCCTCCGCGACGAAGTGGAACGTTACGGCCATTACAGCCTGGCGGCGGAGAGCATGTACGACCATCCCTTCGTCTGGGGATCGGAACGCACGGGGCCGGACCTTGCGCGAGTCGGCGGAAAGTATTCCAACAGCTGGCATCTCGAGCATCTCAAGAATCCGCGCGCCGTCGTGCCGGAATCGATCATGCCGAACTACAGCCTGCTGGCCAGGAAGCCGCTGAAGACGTGGGACCTCAAGGACAAGGTGGCGGCGCTTAAGGCGCTGGGTGTGCCCTATACCGATGCGCATGTCGAGAACGCAGAGCTTGATGCCGTCGTCCAAACCATGCCGGATGAAGACGCGAGCGGATTGCAGGCGCGCTATGGCAAAAAGGTCATTCCGCAGGATTTCGGCAGTGGAGATCCTGGTACGCCGACCGAGGCGGATGCCTTGATCGCCTACCTCCAGCAATTGGGGACCCAGGTCGATTTCACCACCTACGACCCCGACTACGCGCTGAAACCCAAGCCCGTGAAGGAGAGGCTGAAATGAGCCAGTCGGACATCGCACTTCTGATCCTGGTGCTCTTTACGGCCAGTTTTTCCGGGATCTGCATCTGGGCCTTCTGGCCCGCCAATCGTCAGCGTCTGAAGGGTTATGGACGCATTCCCCTTAATGAGGACCAGAACCATGAGTAAAGACAAGGGGAAGCCATCGGGACCCGATGTCGACGAGGTAAGCGGCATCCAGACAACCGGCCACGAATGGGATGGCTTGAAGGAACTCGACAATCCCGCACCGCGCTGGTGGCTGATCGTCTGGCTGATCAGTATCATTTTCAGCGTCGGCTATTGGGTCGTCTACCCGGCGTGGCCGACGATCAGTGGCCACACCAAGGGTCTGTTCGGCTGGACGCAGTACAGCAAGCTCGAAGCCGAGCAGGGCGAGATCGTCGCGCGCCAGGGCCAGTATCTCAGCAGGTTCCATAATGCCTCTTACGCGCAGGTGCGGAATGACCCGGCGCTGTTCGAGTTCGCCCGGGCCGGGGGGGCGGTGGTGTTCAAGGAAAACTGCGCCGCCTGTCACGGCAACGGCGGCGAGGGCCGCAAGGGCTATCCCAACCTGAACGACGACGACTGGCTGTTCGGCGGTACGATCGATGATGTGTCTCACACGATCAAGGTCGGCTCACGATCGACTGATCCGGACACGCACGCCACGGCAATGCCGGCCTTCGGCAAGGGCATCCTGAAGCCGGAAGAGATCAACGACGTGGCGACCTATGTGCTGCAGATGCGCTACGGCAAGCCGCAAAACCCCAGCGCCGCGTGGACGTCCGGTGAGGCCATATTCGCCAGTAACTGCGCCGCCTGCCACGGTGCCGCGGGCGAGGGCAACCGGACGATGGGGGCGCCAAAGCTCAATGACGCCATCTGGCTCTATGGCGGTGACAAGGCGTCGGTCGTCGAGACGATCACCAACTCCCGCGCCGGCGTCATGCCGACCTGGAAACACCGCCTCGGCGAGGACAGCCAGCGCATGGTCGCCATCTACGTCCATTCCCTGGGTGGCGGCGAATAGTTTTGATCCGGATCAATGTGTCGGGACGCCATTGGCGATAGCCTTGGCGTCCTGACATATTGAGTATCCGCCTCCCCATGGTTCAACTGTTCGAAAAAGCGGCAAAGGTCTATCCGCGCCGCGTCTCCGGTACTTTCCGCACGCTGAAGTGGGCAGCCATGGCGGTTCTGCTCGGCATCTACTACGGAGCACCGTGGCTACGGTATGACCGCGGCCCGCACGTGCCGGACCAGGCGATCCTGATCGACCTGACTGGCCAGCGCGGCTACTTCTTCGGCATCGAAATCTGGCCGCAGGAAGTCTACCTGCTGGTCGGCGTCCTGGTGCTGGCGGCGATCGGCCTGTTCTTCGCGACGTCCTTGTTCGGGCGCGCCTGGTGCGGTTACGCCTGCCCGCAGACGGTCTGGACCGACCTCTTTACGCTGGTCGAGCAGGTCATCCAGGGCGACCGCAACGCGCGCAAGCGTCTGGATGACGGCCCCTGGACATTTCAGAAAATCTGGAAAAAGGCAGTGACCCACGCCGTGTGGTTGGTGATCGGCTTGATCACTGGCGGTGCTTGGGTTTTCTATTTCAACGACGCGCCGACACTTCTGGAAAACCTGATCCATTTTGAGGTGCCAGTCGTGACCCTGGCCTGGATCGTATCGCTGACGCTGTCAACCTACTTCATGGCCGGCTTTGCGCGCGAAAACATCTG
>CBIHPL010000395.1:0-3955 GCA_966212005.1 uncultured Asticcacaulis sp. | reverse complement strand
TCGAAATCACCGCCGGCGGTTTCAAATACGGCCTGAAAAACGAACTCAAGACGGATCGCGCCGAAAAGGTGCTGACGAAAATACTCTAGGTCCAGCGGCCCATAGAGGCCACGGGCAAAGCAACTCGAACAGGAACAGGACATGAAACACCATTTTGCCGGGGCGCTGGCCGCCCTGCTCCTCGCCGCCACGCCTGCGCTTTCCGGCACGTCCGTCACGGTCGATACCACCAGGCCTGGCCCGCAGATCAGCCGCCACATCTTCGGCCAGTTTGCCGAACACCTGGGCACCGGCATCTATCCGGGCATCTGGGTCGGTACAGACTCGAAAATCCCCAATACGCGCGGCATCCGCAACGACGTCGTCGCCGCGCTCAAGGCCGTAAAGGTGCCGAATGTACGCTGGCCCGGCGGCTGCTATGCCGACGATTACCACTGGCGCAACGCCATCGGGCCGCAGGATAAACGCCCGACCACCGTCAACTATCTGTGGGGCCGCGTGGCGGAATCGAACCACTTCGGCACCCATGAATTCATGGACTTCATCGAGATGATCGGCTCGGAGGCCTATGTTTCCGGCAATGTCGGTTCAGGCACGCCGCAGGAAATGTCGGACTGGCTGGAATACATGACCGCCGATCCGGCTATCTCATCGCTGGCGCGTGAGCGTGTCGCCAATGGCCGCAAGGAACCCTTCAAGGTGCCGATCTTCGGCATCGGCAATGAAAGCTGGGGCTGCGGCGGATCGATGACGCCCGAGCACTACGCCAACCTCTATCGCAACTTCGCGACCTTCGCGCGCAACTACGACAACGCCCAGCAACTGCCCAATGGCGACTTCGATCCCAACGGCATGAAGCGCATCGCGTCCGGCGCCAATGTCGACGACTACGCCTGGACCGAAGTCATGATGAAGGAATCGACCAGGCAGATCTTCAGCTGGTCGCTCGACGGCCTGTCGCTGCACTACTACTCCGGCTTCAACCAGTGGCCCCCGCACTATTCCGGCGAAGGCTTCGGGGAAGACGAATACGCCCACGTCATCAAGTCGGCCTACAAGATGGACGACCTGGTCACAAAGCATTCGGCCATCATGGACAAGTACGACCCGCAGAAGAAGGTCATCCTGGCCGTCGACGAATGGGGCACCTGGTACACGGCGGCCAAGGGTTCCAATCCGCGCTTCCTGCAACAGCAGAACTCGCAACGCGACGCCATTGTCGCCGCTGTCACCATCAACATCTTCACGCGTCACGCTGACCGCGTCCGCATGGCCAATGTCGCCCAGATGATCAATGTCCTGCAGGCCATGATCCTGACCAAGGACGACAAGATGGTGCTGACACCAACCTATCATGTCTTCAAGCTGTACGTGCCGTTCCAGGATGCGACCTTCCTGCCCGTGCAATATGACCCAGGGACCTACACGTTCAACGGCGTCACCCTGCCGGCGCTCGACGTCACCGCCGCCAAGGGCAAGGACGGCAAGGTCTATGTCTCGCTGACCAATATCAACCCCAAGGCGCCGGCCGAAATCGACCTGGCCGCTCTCGGTCTAAAGGCCAAGGGCGCCAAGGGCGAGACCCTGGCGGCCCCAAAGATCGACAGCATCAATACCTTCGACGACCCGAATGTCGTGGCGCCCAAGGCGATCTCGGCCAAGGCGAGCGGCGGGAAACTGGTGCTGAAACTGCCGCCGCAGTCGGTGACGGTCGTGGCGCTGGATTAAGCTTTTGCAGGGGACACGTCCCCTGCACCCCATAAGTTGACGATGCAAACTGGATCGTCAGCGGCTTAAGATATACAAATGAAAATCCCCAGGCCCTAAAGGCCTGGGGGATTTTCATTTGTTCACCTTGAACTGTGACGGCCCAACCTGGTCTGTCAAAGTATCGAGGTGCAGGAGGCTGCGCCTCCTGCAATCTTAAACCGCGACCGGCCATCCGTCCTGCCAGTTCAGCTTCTGTATCCGCAAGGTCGGCCGGCCGCCGTTCTGGCTATCGTAGGCATGGTAGACGATGTGCTCGACATCGTCGTCCTGAAGGATATCGACGTGGCCAGGTCCTTTGAACCGTCCAGTCTTGTCCTGGTCGGCGTGCAGGACGATGGTGCCGCCGCCCTCCTTCATCTTGCGCCCGTCCCGATCCAGGTAGGGCCCTTCGACCGAGGTTGAACGGCCGACGACGGTGTAATAGGTGCTGTTCACGCCGCGGCAGCAGAAGTCGAACGACGCAAAGAGGTAGTAGTATTCCCCCTTGCGGATAATGACCGGTGCTTCGATGGCTCCGGGGTCCTTGCGGCCGGCGATCGATCTCGACAGGCCATTCTTTTTCTTCAGCTTACCCGTAGCGGGATCGAGCTCGATGATCTTGAGACCCGACCAGAAGCTGCCGAAGCTAAGCCAGTGTCGGCCGTCAGCGTCTACCACGTGATTGGGATCGATGGCGTTGTAGGTGTCGGCCTTGACCGAACCGATCACCTTGCCCTGGTCGGTCCACAAGTAAGCCGGATCGGACGTATCGAGCGTTGGCGAGGTGATGAGGCCGATGACAGACTGGTTCGAACCGAAGGTCGAAGCCGAATAGTAGATATGAAAGCGGCCGTTGAAAAAGGCGACATCGGGCGCCCAGATTCCTCTGACGCCCGGTACGGCCGTCACGACCCAATCCGGAATGACGGGCAAGACTGAGCCCTTGAATGTCCAGGTGACGAGGTCGGGCGAGGTCCGCCAGTGAATAAGCCCCTTCCCGTCCCGCTCCTGACTTGTGCAGAACAGATGGTAGGTTCCCTTGTCCCGAATGATGCAGGGATCATGGACCGGGGAAATATCTCCGGTCAACCGGTCATTGAGGGTTTGTGCCCCGCTCGCAGCCCCTGCTCCGCCCGCCAACAGAACCGCGGCAGCTCCCAACACGTTTCGCCTGGTGATCATCGTGTCCTCATAGAAATGACGCCGGCACTTAGAGAATATGCCGGCGCCGCGAAGTTGTGCAGGAGAAAGGTATGCCGTTACATTTTAAAGCGCGCGCCGAACAGAATGGTACGGTCATAGCGGCGCGTGTCGCGCGGGAAGAAGCCCGTCAGTTGCGGATTCAGAGGATCGACGAAATAATCCTTGAAGTGCGTATCGAGCAGGTTCACGCCTTCCAGGGTGAGGACCAGTTGGTTGTTGACCCGATAGGAAATCTGACCGTCCATCTGTGCGGTTGTGTCCACCCACAGGTCATAGGTCGGGGTGAATTCGCGGACATCCTGGAACTTGTCACGCCAGTTATAGGCCAGACGACCCGACCACGGGCCTTTTTCGTATAGAAGAGCAATATTGTAGGTGTGTTCGGACAGACCTGCGATCGGACGCTGGATAAACTTGTTCTGTACCGACGAGAAGGCCGTCGTATCCCCCGTCATATAGGTGTAGTTGGCCTGAAGACCGAAGCCGCTCAGGATACCCGGCAGGAAATCATAGAACTGCTGGTAGCCAATTTCGACGCCGTCAATTCCGCCGTCGCCCGTATTTTCCGGCCGCGTAACCCGGTATTGCAGGCCACCAAAGGTTTCCATGCCGAAGTATGGCTGGATGTATCCCTTGAACTTACGGCTAAAGGCCGTGAAGGTTATGAAGCCGTCGGATTCGAAGTACCATTCGAGCGCGGCATCGAAGTTGTCGGAGGTGTACGGCTTCAGGTTCGGATTACCGCCACCGCCCGTCAGGCCGGTCGTATTGGAAACGACCGTCGACAGCGACACGCCTGGATTCATATCGGCGAAATTCGGGCGCGTCAGGGTCTTGCCGGCCGTCAGGCGGCCGATGAGGTCCGGACGGATTTCGAACTTGATATTGGCGCTGGGGAGGAAGGTCGTGTCGTTTGAATTGCGGTCGATCGGCGTATATTCCAGGCCGGGATTGGCGGGGTTGGTGTCCTGGGACAGGTTGCCCGTCAGTTCTTCCTTGGTGT
>CBIHPL010000394.1:0-3957 GCA_966212005.1 uncultured Asticcacaulis sp. | reverse complement strand
CGCCCTGGTACCACGCCGCCAATTTCACGCGATAGCCGCTGAGCGGAGCGATCATGGCGTTATGCAGGGTCGACAGGCTGGTCGGCACCGACCACGGCGCCGCTGGAATGCTCAGGCCCTTGGCGGCCATGCCGGTTTTGTACTTCCATGCCGCCGGAACCGGGATCGCCTGGCCGTCGCTGGTCTTGATGAAGCGGTTGGAGGCGCGGCCGCTCAGGCCCCCGCCACCGAGCGCGCGGATGAC
The DNA here is from genome assembly GCA_966212005.1 of uncultured Asticcacaulis sp. Lineage (GTDB taxonomy): Bacteria > Pseudomonadota > Alphaproteobacteria > Caulobacterales > Caulobacteraceae > Asticcacaulis. The sequence goes on along the minus strand of CBIHPL010000394.1, from coordinate 3,713 downwards.
GATGGTGTTGGGGCCGGCCTTGAAGACGCCGGCGGGCACTTGGTAATCGCGCCACACCCAGGAAATGCCGGTGCTGCCGACCCAGGTGCCGTTGACCCAGGTCGAGTCGTAGGTGTCGATCGGCCCCAGTTGCAGCTGGTTGGCGGCCTTTGCCTGCGCTTCGGTCAGGGTGACGGTGGTGCGCAGCCAGGTGACTCCGTCGAAGCTCTTCAGCTCGGCGATACCGGCGTCCTTCCAGCCGCTGTCGGCGTTGATCGTCGCCCACTTGCTGTCGTCATATGTCGGCGCGATGAAGGCGCGGTTGGCCTTGTTGGATGTGTCGTGGGCGTCCCACCAGGCTTCGTCCGCCTTGACCTGACGGGCCTTGGCCTTTTCCGGATCGCTGGCCAGCAAGGCGAGTGTATCGAGGCCGGCCGCATATTTCGGCAGTGTGCGAAGGGAGGCCGGGCTGATCCAGCTCTGGATGGTCGTGCCGCCCCAGAAGGAATTGATCATGCCGATCGGCACATTGTGCGACTTCTGGATCGTCCTGGCCATGTGGTAGCAGACGGCAGAAGCCTCACCGACCGTATCCGGGCCGACGACCTGCCATTTGGTCGGCTTGCCGATATCGGCCAGCGGTGCGGGTTGCGTGTCCGTCTGGACGATCATGAAGCGGAGATTGTTATTGGCTGAGTTGCCGATGTCGCCCCAGGCACCGGTCGACAGGCGCTCCGGGAACTGCATGTTCGACTGGCCGCCGCACATCAGGACATCCCCGACCAGGATGTCGTTGAGGGTCGTCGCACCGGCGGCATCCGTGGCCGTCAAGGTGTAGGGGCCGCCGGCGGGCAGGGCGTCCACCATTGCCGACCATTTGCCATCTGCCCCGGCTGACGCTTCGGCCTTGCGCGTCGTGCCGTCGCTCCCCTTGAGTTCCAGGGTTACGTTCTGCGATGGCGCGGCCTTGCCCCACACCTTGAGCGGGACATCGCGCTGCAGGACGGCATGGTCGGTGAAGACCTTGGCAAATTCAGGGGCTGCATGGGCCGTGCCTGCGATCGATAGCGCTGTCATCGCGCAAAGCCATCCCTTGAACCCAAGCCGTGTCATCTGTTGCTCCCAGTTTTGTTGTTGTGCGCCGATATCGACAAACCACCGTCGTCTTGGCAAGCGCTTTTACAGACCATGTTTTGCCAATTAAAAGATTTTCGCGGTCCACTTCCAGCGCATAAGCTATGAATTTGCCAATTGTGACGGAGCGCGTTATGGATGTTCCCCTTGAATCATAAGCGTCCGGAACATTGCACCGGACCATCGACGCTGAAAAGGGACTTAAGCTTGGCGCGTAAGGTCGGCCGCCGCGGTGGCAATATCGTGACAATCCATGATGTCGCGCGGCATGTCGGCGTGTCGCCCATGACCGTGTCGCGTGTCATCAATGGCGAAAAGAATGTGCGCGAGGAAACCCGCGCCAAGGTCCTGGCCAGTGTCGAGGCGCTGAACTACTCCCCGAACCTGGCCGCGCGGTCGCTGGCGACCCAGGACGCGGCGCGGGTCGGCCTGCTCTATTCCAACCCGTCCGTAGCCTTTTTGAGCGAGTTCCTGCTGGGGATCCTGGGCGAAAGCTCGCAGAGCGGCACGCAGCTCCTTATCGAGTCGTGTGATGGCCCGGAAGGCGCGGCCGCAGCTCTTGAAAAGCTCAAGAACAACGGCTGTGACGGCGTCATCCTGTCACCGCCCCTGTCCGATTCGACGCGTGTCGCCAAGCTGCTTCAGGACATGAACATGCCGTTCGTAGGCGTCGCTGCCGCCCGTCCGGCGACCGACATCTGCGCCGTCTCCATCGACGATCACAAGGCGGCCTTCGCCATGACGCGCCGGCTGATCGAGCTGGGCCATCGCGAGATCGGCTTCATCAAGGGCCATCCCAACGCCTATGCCAGCCAGTTGCGCTTCGACGGCTTCCTGGCGGCCATGACCAAGGCTGGGCTCAAGGCCGAGCCACATCTGATCGCCCAGGGCTATTTCACCTATCGTTCCGGCTTCGACGCCGCCGAGCGCATATTGGGGCATAAGCAGCGTCCGACCGCCATCTTCGCCAGCAATGACGACATGGCGGCCGGCGCCGTCGCCACCGCGCACCGACTGGGGCTGGACGTGCCTGACCAGCTGACCATTGTCGGCTTCGACGACACGGCGATGGCGTCGTCCGTTTGGCCGGAGCTGACGACCGTACGCCAGCCGATCGCCGACATGGCCGCGGCCAGCGTGCGTCTCCTGCTTGAACAGGTTCGCTCCCGCCGCCTGGGGCGTGAGTTCGAACCCGTGCGCGAAGTTCGCGACTTCGCCCTGATCGAGCGTCAGTCGTCGACCTTCACGAGCAGCGGCGCGGCCATCTCGGACAGTTAAGCATAGAATTTGTGTTTCAATTTTCGTATTAGCTTGACATCGTCTTCGCGCTAAGTGATTTGGTAGCGCTAACAAATAAACGCATTCAGGGCAGGTGAGGCATATTGCCGGAAGGATCGCAACCATGCGGTATCCGGTGACTAACCCCAGCATCCGACCCTCGGTTTCGGTGCGCGAATTCGGCGCGGAGATTATGTTATGACGGACTTCTTACCTCAGGACTGGCAATCGGCGACCCTGGTTGGTCGCCTGCAAACTCAGGACGGTCCGACGCCTATCCTGGTCAAGAATGGCGAAGTGTTCGACATGACGCCGGTTGCGCCGACCGTATCGCAACTGCTGAAGGCTTGGCCGGAAGCCGGCGTACCTGCCGGCGGCAAGTCGCTGGGCAAGCTGGAAGACTTTACCTTTGGCACGTCGTGGAGCGGTGAACGCAAGGGCGACCAGCTGCTGTCGCCGATCGACCTGCAGTGTGTAAAGGCTGCCGGCGTGACCTTCGCCGTCTCGGCCGTCGAGCGCGTCATCGAAGAGCGCGCCCGCGGCGATTCCAACAAGGCCCAGGACATCCGCAACGCCCTGGCCGAACGCGTCGGTTCCGACATCCGTTCGGTGAAGCCCGGCTCGGCCGAATCGGCGAAGCTGAAAGAGGCCCTGATCGCGGACGGCCTGTGGTCGCAATATCTCGAAGTCGCCATCGGTCCTGACGCCGAGGTCTTCACCAAGTCGCCGGTCCTGTCGAGTGTCGGCTGGGGCGAAGAGGTGGGCGTGCGTTCCGATTCGACCTGGAACAATCCTGAACCCGAAGTCGTCATGGTCGTCACGCCGCACGGCAAGGCGGTTGGCGCGACGCTCGGCAACGACGTCAACCTGCGCTGCTTCGAAGGCCGTTCGGCGCTCTTGCTGGGCAAGGCCAAGGACAATAACGCTTCGTGCGCCCTCGGCCCGTTCATACGCATGTTCGACGAAGGCTTCACGATCGAAGACGTGCGCAGCGCCGAACTTGACCTAAAGATCGACGGACCGGAAGGTTACGAGCTTGTCGGCCGTTCGACCATGACGCAGATCAGCCGTGATCCGTTGGAACTGATCCGCCAGGCCATGAGTGAGCACCACTATCCGGACGGCTTCGTGCTGATGCTGGGGACGCTGTTTGCCCCTACCCAGGACCGCGATGTGCCGGGCCGTGGCTTCACCCACAAGGTCGGCGACGTCGTCAAGGTGTCGTCGCCCAAGCTTGGCCGCCTGGAAAACCGCGTCGTCTATTCCAAGGACGCGCGCGAATGGACCTTCGGTATCGCCGATCTGATGCAAAACCTCGCGCA
>CBIHPL010000393.1:0-3973 GCA_966212005.1 uncultured Asticcacaulis sp. | reverse complement strand
GTCAGCGTCGCCGATGGCATCCAGGCAGACGGCACGCACCTGCCGACCTGGAACCCTGTGCTGTTCCAGGCCCCGGGCGGCGATCTGCATCTCTTTTATAAGGCCGGCCCAAGCCCGCAGACCTGGTGGGGCATGGTCATTCGCTCCAGGGACGATGGCCGGACATGGTCGAAACCCGAGCGCCTGCCTGAGGGTATTCTTGGGCCGATCAAGAACAAGCCTGTGGTGCTCGCTGACGGCACATGGCTGTCGCCGTCGAGTGCTGAAGACCGCGAAGGCATGACGGGTGCCGGCAATGCGGCGTGGCGGCTGCATTTCGAGCGCTCGGCGGACGAGGGCAGGACATGGACGAAGACCGCCGACCTACCGTCACCGATCGGCATCGAAGCCATCCAGCCCAGCATCCTGTTCCATAAGGACGGCCAGCTTCAGGCCATGGCTCGCACGCGCCAGGGGACGGTCGCAATGACGTGGTCGAAGGACAACGGCAAGACCTGGAGCCCGCTTGTCGCCAGTAACCTGCCCAATCCCAATTCCGGCACCGACGCGGTGACGCTTAAGGATGGCCGCCAACTGATCGTCTATAATCCCACCGGCCATTTTCCGATCAGCGTCGCCCTGTCGGACGACGGCGTCACCTGGCGTGACGTCCTGACGCTTGAAGCCACGCCGCTCAAAAGCGGCTATGCCTATCCGGCGGTCATCCAGACATCCGACAACCTCGTCCACATCACCTATACCTGGGACCGCAAGCGCATCCGACACGTCGTCATCGATCCGGCCAAACTGCAACCATAGCAGCGATTGCGCCGCGTCGCGGATCAGGCCATTATCGTACCATGACCACCGGCAGCTTCCGTTTCGACCGCTTCGTTCTAGACCCGAACGACCGCCAGCTCACCTGTGACGATGTGCCGGTCGAACTGAATACGCGCTACCTTGATGCCCTGGCGCTGCTGGTTCGCGAACAGGGCAAGCTGGTGTCCAAGGACCGCTTCCTTGACGAGGTCTGGCGCGGCGTCCCCGTCACTGACGAAGCCCTCACCCAGTGCATCAGAAGTCTGCGGCGTCAGCTGGGAGACGAGGCCGCGCGCCCGCGCTGTATCGAAACCGTGGTGAAACATGGTGATCGCTTTATCGCTCCGGGCGAAGTCGTTTCCTCAATCCGCGCCGCGGCGCCGGTCTTATCCCAGCCGGATGGGCCCGCGCCGGATGGGCATTTTGCCCGAACCTATGACTGGAAAAGTCTTTTTCTATTAACCGGGGCGGGGACGGCCGGCGCCGGATTGGCCGGCCTGATCGGCGGCATGCTGTACGGCTTCGCAGTGTCTTCACAGCCGACAGCAGCCGGTGTCGGCGCCATTTCGATCATGCTGGTCATCACCTGCCTGACGGTCGTGGTTGCCCTGCTGGGCGGTGTGGGAGTCAGCTTCGGAATCGCTGCGGCCAAACTGGTACGCAATGCCCAGTGGTCGGTCATTGCCGGCGCTGCCGCGGGCGGGCTCATTGTCGGCGCCGTTGTCAAGCTACTGGGGCTTGATGCCTTCAACCTGTTGTTCGGCCAGTCGCCCGGCGATATTACAGGGGCTCCCGAAGGCGCGCTGATAGGCACCGGTGTGGGCGTAGGCGCACTTATCGCCGGCCGCGCCGGGGCCAGACACACGCTCCGCCGCGCCATCGTCATCGGCCTGCTGTCCGGATGCGCCGGTGGTGTCTTCGTCTTCCTTATGGGCGGCCGCATGATGGCCGGCAGCCTCGACCTGCTCAGCCACCATGTCCCGCAATCCAGGCTCCGCCTCGATCCGATCTGGGCGTTGCTGGGCGAGACGGGTTTTGGTCCGGTCAGCCGGCTGGTGACCAACAGCCTCGAATGCGCACTGTTCGGCGCCTGTATCCTAGGCGCTCTCCATCTCATCGACGCTTTCAAAACCGGCGCGGCAACTCGACGTTGATGTGCGTGGCCGCGACCGCCGCCTGGCCGGTGGCGACACTGATCTGGTTCAGGCCGCTGACGACGTCGCCCGCCGCGTAGAGCCCTGCCACCGAGGTCTGCTGAAAGGCGTCCGTCAGCAGGTTGCCGGCCTCGTCGCATTTGGCGCCAAGCGAAAGCGCCAGACCTGATCGCGGCCGGCAGCCAAACATAGGATAGATGCTGTCGAAGACGTGTTCCTTCCCGTCAACGACGACCACCGCACGGCCGGTCCCGTCGACCCTCAACGCGACGTCCGGGGATTCCTGCAGGCCAATCCCGGCGCCGGACAGACAGTTGCGTTGATCGGTCGTCAAACACGCCTTTTCCATTACGTGGATCAAGGTGAGGTCCGCCGTATAGGTTCTCAGGAACAGCGCATGCGCCACCGCGCCGTCTGTCCGCGTCATTATCGCCACGCGCCTGTCGATGACTTCGAACGCGTCACACACCGGACATAACCGCAAAGCGCCGGTTGCGACCGCCGCGGCCCAGTTCGGAGTGTCCATGCCGGCATCGGCTATACCGGTGGTAAGGATGACCGTCCGCCCGACTATGCGGTCAGTTCCGACGCAGGCTGCGAACCCGGCCTCATCGCGCGTCATTGCAGCGACAAGGCCATCGTACCGTGTCACCTCATAAGGCGACAGCTGTTCATTCAGACGCCTCAGCAGGGAGGCGCCCGTCACCCCGTCCGGAAAGCCCGGAAAGTTGTGCGACACTGGAATAAGCTCGGCGCGGCTGCGGCCATTGTCGATCAGCGCCACCGACCGTCGGAACCGCGCCATATAAAGCGCTGCGGTCAATCCCGCCGGCCCCCCGCCGATGATCACGCAGTCATATACCGTCGGCACATCTGTCACCCTGACTGTCTCGGACGAACCAGACCCTAGCCGTTTCGCTGTCTGGAAAGGATAGGGCAGGCGCCGGCGCGCATAATAAAATGGAAAAATGGCTTGCCGGTACTTTTCAGCTGATTCTCGAATCACCCCTTGTGTGGCAAGGCTTGAGACCGAAAAATGCGTTTTTTAGCGCTTGACTTCGATTTGATTTGTGTCCGGACGGGGCCAAAATGGCCCAAAATTCCGCAAACCCTTAAAAAAACACGGTTTGCAGTGCAAAAACTCCGATTTCTGTTTTGACGCGCATTAATTTTTGGTGTCTCTATCCCGTCACCTGTTGGCGACTCATGGCCGGTTCGAAACCGCAAACCCAATGGCTGCAACAGGGCGAATAGCCAACCGCCCAATTCGGGTAAGGGAGAAAACGATATGACCAAAGCTGAACTGGTAGCCGCGATCGCGGAATCGGCTGGACTGACCAAGGATCAAGCGAAGAAGGCCCTGGACGCTTTCACCGACAGTGTCGTCGGCGCCCTGAAGAGCGGCGATGACGTCCGCCTCGTCGGCTTCGGCACGTTCCTCGCCGTCAAGCGCGAAGCCGGCACGGCCCGCAACCCGCGCACCGGCGAAACCGTGAAGCGTCCGGCGTCCGTCACGGCCCGCTTCCGCGTCGGCGAAGGCCTCAAGGGCGCGCTGAACGGCTAATCCGTTCGGGTGGCTTTAAGAAAGTCATCCACGTGTAATTCAGGAGACGTTTCCACTCGGCGGAAACGTCTCTTGACATTTTAAGGCCCAGTTGGCACACGAGGCGCTCCTTAGGGCTTCGCCCTTGGGCCCTCCTCCTGGAGAGGGCGATTAGCTCAGCTGGCAGAGCGGCTCGTTTACACCGAGTAGGTCGGCGGTTCGATCCCGTCATCGCCCACCAGGGCCAAGGCCCTGGACCCGGAATCATGACGTCACATGTGGCAGAGGCCGCATGCTCACGTCAGGCAGGTTTTCTCACAATAAATTGGGTGACCGAGCCGGAGCCCGCGTGGCCCAGGCCTTCGCGGATATCGTGGACAGTGTCCCGCGCCAGTATGATGTCGAAGCCATCGAAGCTTTCCAAAAGCATATCCAGCGACGTCAGATAGTCGATGTCCTTCGGCCCGCCTGTGCAGCA
>CBIHPL010000392.1:0-4001 GCA_966212005.1 uncultured Asticcacaulis sp. | reverse complement strand
GGCCTTCGCGAACGATGACATTCTTGCCGGCCTGGCCACCCAGGACGACCTTGCGGCGATGGGCCTTCCCGTCCGCGCCGACGACAAAGACGCCAGGCGCGTTTTCCGAGTAGACGACAGCGACCTGTGGTACGGTCGTTACGTTCTGGGAGCCGACATTGACCTGGCCGTTGGCGAACATGCCGGGACGCAGGCCGGAAGACCACGGAACAGAAATACGGGCATAACCCAGGCGCGTGGCAGGGTCGACCATCGGGGTGACGATGCGGACGGTGCCGGTGACGCCGCCCGTCGTAGCCGTCGTCACAGTCGCCGGCATGCCGGCCCTGACCATGTTCAGTTCGATGCGGCCGTCACGCACGATGCGGAACAGCTCGGCGCCGGGCTGGATCACCTGCCCCAGCACGGCCTTCCGCGAAGAAATGACGCCGGCGATGGGCGCGCGCACGGTGGCCAGCGACAACTGGGTCTGCGCGGTGGCCAGAGCCGCCGCGGTCGTTTCCTGGTTGGCGAACGCCTGGTCGAGCGCCGCCGCCGACAGATACTGCTTGTCGTAGAGCTCCTTGGCGCGAGCATAGGCCTTCTGCGCCTGATCGGCCGAGGCCTTGGCCTGGCGCACCTGGGCCTGCAGGAGAACATCGTTCATGCGCAGCAGAGGCTGGCCCTTGGCGACGCTCTGGCCTTCATCGACCAGCAGGGCGACTGCGGTAAGCCCGCCCGTTTCTGCGCCAATGGGCACTTCCTGCCATGCGCTGACGGTCCCGGACCCGCTGACCGTGACCGGCGCGACATCCTGGCCGACCGTGACATAGTTCACGAGCGTCGTATTCGCCGGTGGAACCGACTTGGCCTTCGCCTCGTCCTTGTGTTCGCACCCTGTCAGGACACCCGCAAGCGCCATGCAAAGACCAGCCGCCATCAGCGGGCCCTTGCCCCTCGTCAACCCCATGAACATACCAATCGATCCCAGTTTTTTCGTTATCAATCCGCATGGGTTTGATAACGAACGGCCCGCAGCCGTCGAAAAACCCATGAAAAACGCGCCACACGCCTATAGGATGCAGCATACCCCTATGCACCAAAGATGGGTATATTGCACCGCAAGACTTAACTTGCCACTAAACTCGCCTCGCGGGAAGTGCGGCAAACCGCTGTTACGAAAATATTTCCTGCGAAGCCGCAAGAAATATGTCACACGTACAGACACATATCTGTCAGCAGACTTTACGCGAATAAGCGGCCGACGCGGTGCCGGCCGCCTGTTTTCCAGCCTTGATCTCGCCGGCGGCTATCTGGCGGCCCGGAACGCGGCCCTGACCTCCGCCCCCTTGGCATCCTTGAGGACACTGCAGTTGCGCATGTTTTCCAGCATACGGTTGAACGACAGTTCGCCCCGCCCCGCGGCTTTCACCTTGGGACGCATGATCCGCTCGATCTCGTCCGCCTTTTCCGTCGAACAGTAGCTGCCGGGCAAGGAGGCCACCCGGCCTGCGGCGAAGATGCCGGTCCGTGCCGAAAAGCTTTCGTAGTTGGTCTTCAGCCACTCATAAGCCTGGTCCCGCGTCTTGTCGTTACCGAACAGGCCGCCCATCAGGGCCAGTTTGTCGGGCGTACGCAGGCGCGCATCGTCCAGCGCGCCGCCGAGCAGCCAGTCGGCGGTGTCCTTGGTGGCGCCCGAGGTAACCGACGCCAGTGCACGTGCGCGGAACAGTTCGTCCTTCGTCGTCAGAACGCGCTCCAGCATCGCCTTGGCGGCAGGTAGGCCGCCTGCGTCGACATGCACGGCGAGTGCCCGGGAAGTATAGGACTGATCGAGCGCCGAAGCATCGCCCGCGAGATAGGCCGTGGCAGCGGCATCGAGTTGCCTGCGGACGGCGGGGTCGCGCGCCTCCTCGGCAACCAGTTCGACCAGGGATTGACGCAACTTCTGGCGATCAGGCGTGTCGGCCCTGTGTGCGCCGGCCTTCGGGTCGAAACCCATCGTCTTGAGCTGTGGTCCGTAGATGCCGGCCATTACGCGGCGATAGTCCGGCAGATCCGTCTCGGCAAGGAAGCCGCGCTCGACGAAATAGCTCATCCGTTCGCCACCGTCGACGGCGACATTCGAATCCGGATTGTCCACCAGGGTCCGGGCTGCGGTGATCAACCGTCCGGCGTCAATGCGGCCGGCGTTGAACTGCGCCCACAGGCTGTCGGTCGTGGCGATGCCCTCGCCTGCCGGCAGCTTTGCGCCAGTGGCGATGAGCGCGTCCCAGTCGGCCGGAGTCAGGTTGAACCGGTAGTAGCCTGTGCCGCCGGCATTGGGCATGAAGGCGCCCGTGCCCGGCAGCGCGATGTCCTGCGTCGTCTTGTCGAGCAGCGTGCAGGTGCGCGTCTCGCCCTGGCGGATGCACAGCGGCACGATCCAGGTCTGGGCGTCGAGCGTAGTCCCAAGGCGGGCATAACGCGATTGCGTGGGGATCAGCCTGTTTCCGTCATGGCGGAAATCGACGACCGGCACGCCCTGCTGGCTGACGAAGCTCTTCATCGCCGCCAGAACGCGAGGCTCCTTTGCCGCGTCGGCCAGCGCGCCAAAGAATTCCTCCGTCGTCGCGTTGCCGTGCGGGTGCCGCGACATGTGCAGGCGTACGCCTTCGCGGAAAGTGTTGTCCCCCAGATAGGCTGCGACCATGGCGACGACGTGGCCGCCCTTGCCATAGGTGATGGTGTCGAAGGCCGAGTCGATGTCGCTGTTGTTCTTGATCGGCTGATGAATCGGGCGGCCGACCTTCAGCGCGTCGGTATTCATTGCCACGAAGCCTTCATTGGTCGCGCCGATCCCGATGTTCAGTTCCGGGCGCCACTCATCGCCGATGCGGTAGCCCATCCAGTTGGCGAAGCTTTCGTTGAGCCAGATGTCGTCCCACCATGCCGGCGTGACGTAGTCGCCGAACCACTGGTGCGCCAGTTCGTGAGCGACCACCATGCCGAAGGTCTGTTTCTGTGTGGTCGACGCATTCTCATCCAGCAGCAGGATGTTGTCGCCATAGATGTCGGCGCCGGCATTTTCCATGGCGCCCGGCATGACCGGCGAGGCGATCTGGTCCAGCTTGGGATAGGGGAAGCCCATGTTGAAATAGGCTTCGAGATGCTTGATGATCGGCTTGGTTTCTTCGAGCGCGTAGGTCAGCCGGTCCTTGCCGGGCTGGGTCGCCAGAATGCGGACCGGCAATTCGCGCGAGCGCTGCAGCGTCGGCGGGATCCTGCCTTCGGCGACCGCGAACGGACCGACGACGAAAGCCACGAGATATGTGGGCAGCGGCACGGTCGGCATGAAGGTGTGCCTGACCATATCGCCATCCTTCACACTGCTTACCCTGATGCTGCCGGTTTCAGGCGCGTTCGACGCGGCCACGGCGTCGGCCTTGGTCGTCAGGCTAACGGTGAACGGCGTCTTGAAGCCCGGCTCGTCGAACGATGGAAAGACGGCACGGGCGTCGATCGACTGCAATTGCGACCAGGCGTACCACTGGTCGGCGACCTTGATACGGTAAAGGCCGGCGGGACCGTCACCGAACGGCGCATCGTAGTCGAACTTCAGAGTCACCTTGCCGGCCTTGAGCGGCGCGGCGAATGTCGCCTTTGCGACGCCCAGCGGCTCCAGTTGCCGCCAGGTGACGGCGACCTCCTTGCCGCCCTGCACGGCCACGGCCTTTGTCACGTTGAGATCGCGCCCGTGCATATATAATGACGATGACGCCGTCTTCAGCGTGACGTCGATTTCCGTGTGGCCCGAAAAGCGTTCATTGTCCGGATTGACTGTCAGGTCGACGCGATAGGCGAGCGGCCTGGCCGTGTCGGGCAGCTTGCCCAGCGGAATGTCGGCCGGCAGGCTTTGCGCCGCCGGCGCGGTTTCCGCTGCAAGGGGCTCGGCAAGAGCAACACAGGGAAGAACCAGTGCGGCGACGGTGGCAAGCAGGAACGAACGCATGAAAACATCCTGGAAACGAAAAACCGTTCAG
>CBIHPL010000391.1:0-4003 GCA_966212005.1 uncultured Asticcacaulis sp. | reverse complement strand
AGGCCACACCATCTGCGCGCTGGGCGACGCAGCGGCCTGGCCGATCCAGGGCCTCATCCGCCATTTCCGCCCGGAAATCGAGGCGCGGATCGCCCAGTATCGGAATGGCAAGGGCAACTATGCCGGCCATTCGGTCGCGGCGGAATAGGGGCGGGGCGATGCGCGGCAAGGTTCTTTCCTTCAACGGTTCCACAGGCCTGATCAGCGGCGACGATGGTCGGCGCTATACGTTCAGCGCGTCCGATCTCGGCGGCGACAGCACCTATGTGCCGGCCGGATCGACGGTGGATTTCGAAGGCAGTGACGGGATTGCGACCGGCATCTACGTCATATCGACTGCCCTCGGGGAAAAAAACCGTCTTATCGCGGCGCTCCTTGCCTGTCCTTTTCTTCTCGGCATGTTTGGCCTGCACAAGTTCTACATGGGCAAGACCAGCGCCGGCATTATCATGCTTCTGTGCAGCACGATCGGCTGGGTTCTGATCGCGATCCCGCCGCTGCTGATGTTTCTGATCTGCTTCATCGAGATGATCATCTATCTCGTGAAATCCGACCAGAGCTTCTACGAAGACTATGTGGCGGGGAACAAGTCATGGTTCTGACCCCCGGACTGAACCGCAAAAATCGCAATTGTATCCGCGTACTATCTGAGCAAGTTGAGGTATAACGGCATGGCCAAGGCAAAAGTCAATGGTGTGGAGGTCGAGTTTGACCCCGGCATGACCGTGCTTCAGGTGGCGGAGCTGGCGGGCGAGGAAATCCCGCGCTTCTGTTACCACGAGCGCCTGTCGATCGCCGGCAACTGCCGCATGTGCCTCGTCGAGGTGAAGCCGGGACCGCCGAAGCCGCAGGCCAGCTGTGCCCTGCCGGCCGCAGAAGGCCAGGAAATCTTCACCAACACGCCGATGGTCAAGAAGGCGCGCGAAGGGGTGATGGAGTTCCTGCTCATCAACCACCCGCTCGACTGCCCGATCTGCGACCAGGGCGGCGAATGCGACCTGCAGGACCAGTCGGTGGCCTACGGCAAGGCCGGCTCGCGCTACGAAGAGAACAAGCGCGCAGTCGAGGAAAAGTATCTCGGGCCGACGATCAAGACCTTTATGACGCGCTGCATCCAGTGCACGCGCTGCGTCCGCTTCACGACCGAAGTCGCAGGCGTGACGGAAATGGGTATGATCTCGCGCGGTGAAAACGCCGAAATCACCTCTTACCTGGAACAGGCCGTGTCGTCGGAACTGTCGGGCAATGTCAACGACCTGTGCCCGGTTGGCGCGCTGACGCACAAGCCGTGGTCGTTCAACTATCGTCCGTGGGAACTGACCAAGACCGAGACCATCGACGTGCATGATGCGCTCGGCGCGCACATCCGCATCGACAATCGCGGCCCGGCCGTCCTGCGCGCCCTGCCGCGCCTGAAGGAAGACATCAACGAAGAGTGGCTGACCGACAAGTCACGCTACGCTGTCGACGGCCTGGCGCGCCGCCGCCTTGACCAGCCCTTCGTCCGCAAGAACGGCAAGCTGGTCGCAGCCTCGTGGAATGAAGCGCTCGATGCTGTCGCCGCCAGGGTCAATGCGACCGAAGCGTCCAAGATGGGGGTGATCGCCGGCGACCTCAGCGACGCCGAGACGATGAAGGCCGCGCGCGACCTGTTCTATAGCCTCGGTGTCACCAATCTCGACTGCCGCCAGGACGGCGCGCAAGTCGGGCCGTTCACTCAAGGCACGCCGCGTGAATCCTGGCTGTTCAACACCGGTATCGCCGGCATTGAAGAGGCCGACGCCATCCTGCTGGTCGGTACCGACCTGCGCCACGAGGCGTCCTTGATCAATGCCCGCATCCGCAAGTCGTGGCTGAAGGGCGGCGTCGAGATCGGCGTCATCGGTGAGGCGACGGACCTGACGTACGATTACACCCATGTCGGTGTTGGCCCCAAGGCCGTCAAGGATTTCAAGAAGCACGCCTTCCGCGAAATCCTGCGCACCGCAAAGAAGCCGGCCATCCTGGTGGGGCCCGGCGCGATCAACGGTGAAGATGGCGCGGCGATCCTGCGTGAAGTCGCCGAGATCGCCGATACCTGCGGCGTCATAAAGGACGGCTGGAACGGCTTCAACATCGTCCATACGGCTGCTTCGCGCGTTGCTGGCCTGGATCTCGGCTTCGTGCCGGTCGGTGAGGCGCTCGACGCTTCGGCCATGATCCGGGGAGGGGTCGACCTCCTGTTCCTGCTCGGCGCCGACGAGTTCAATCCCAAGGATCTCGGCAAGACCTTCGTCGTCTATATCGGCAGCCATGGCGATGCCGGTGCATCCGCCGCGGACATCATCCTGCCGGGCGCGGCCTATACCGAAAAGTCGGGCATCTACACCAATCTCGAAGGCCGCGTTCAGATCGCCGAACGCTGCGTCTTCCCGAAGGGCCAGGCCAAGGAAGACTGGGCCATCATCCGCGCCCTGTCGGAACGTATCGGCAAGACCCTGCCGTATGACAGCCTGTCGCAATTGCGTGAGAAACTGATCACCGACCATCCGGTGTTCGGCCGAATCCACGTAAGGCCCGCGACCAAGATGTTCGACGTCCGCGGCCTCGGCGCCAAGGGTGACATCCGTGACCGCGTCTTCACGTCGCCGGTGACGGACTTCTACATGACCAACCCGATTGCCCGGGCCTCCGTCGCGATGGCGGAATGTTCGGCGTCGCGGCGCGGCAACGTGCCGGCTGCGGCGGAATAGAGGTAAGCGACTATGGAAAGTTTCTGGGGTTCTGCCGTTGGCTGGACGATCATTACCGTAGGGCAGGCGCTCGCGGTCATCGTCGGCGTCATGGTGTCGCTGGCCTTCCTGCTGTGGGGCGACCGCAAGGTGTGGGCCGGCGTGCAGATGCGCAAAGGCCCGAACGTCGTCGGTCCCTTCGGCCTGATGCAGTCCTTCGCCGACTTCTTCAAGTTCGTCCTGAAGGAAGTGATCATCCCCGCCGGCGCCGACAAGTTCGTCTTCCTGCTTGCGCCTCTGATCTCGTTCGTGCTGGCCTTTGCCGCCTGGGCAATCATCCCGTTCGCGCCGGGCTGGGTCGTTGCCAACATCAATGTCGGCATCCTCTACCTGCTCGGCATATCATCGCTCGGCGTCTACGGCATCATCATGGGTGGCTGGGCGTCGAACTCCAAATATCCGTTCCTTGGCGCGCTGCGCTCGGCCGCGCAAATGGTGTCCTATGAAGTTTCGATAGGCTTCATCATCGTGACCGTCATCCTGATCTGCGGCTCGATGAACCTGACGGACATCGTCAACCACCAGGCCGGGGGGATTCAGAACTGGAATGTTTTCGGCGGCGGCTACTACTGGCTTGCGCCGATCATGATCCCGATCATGGTCATGTTCTACATCTCGGCGCTGGCGGAAACCAACCGTCCGCCGTTCGACTTGCCCGAAGCGGAATCCGAACTGGTCGCCGGTTATCAGGTCGAATATTCGTCGACGCCTTACCTGCTTTTCATGATCGGTGAATACGCCAACATCGTGCTGATGTGCGCGATGATCACCATCCTGTTCTTCGGCGGCTGGTATTTCCCCGTGCCGCTCGACGGCCTGGGTATGCCCGACTGGCTGCTGACCGTCATCTATCTGCTGACGTTCATCGGCAAGGTGGTGTTCTGGTTCGTCATGTTCGCCATCGCCAAGGCCATCGTCCCGCGCTATCGCTACGACCAACTCATGCGCCTCGGCTGGAAGGTCTTCCTGCCGGCCTCGCTCGTTGCCGTCGTTATCGTTGCTGCTTACCGCGTTTTTGGAGGCACCGTATGATTTCCCGCATCATTTCCGGCATAAAGGGAGCTTTGCTCCTCGATTTCGTCGGCGCTACAGGTTTGGCCTTCAAATACATGTTCCGCCACAAGGCAACGATCAACTATCCCTTCGAGAAGGGACCGATCAGCCCGCGTTTCCGTGGTGAGCATGCATTGCGCCGCTACGCCAACGGTGAAGAACGCTGCATCGCCTGCAAG